>CAXNNF010000028.1:0-8333 GCA_964203455.1 Bacteroidia bacterium | reverse complement strand
CTCTTTTGCTTCAACCTTAGCAACTACTTTCGCAGGAGATTTTACCTTAACAGCAGGAGATTTTTTTGCTGATTTATTTAATTTAACTGCAGTTGATTTTACCACAACAGCTTTTGCCACTTTCGCAACTTTAACTGCTTTGGGCTTATTGAGTTTAGCAACAGATAATTTAAGCGCTTTAATTTCATTATTTATTAAAGTAGGCTTTGATTCAACAATATCAGAAACTGTTTTCGGAGATTTAACAGCAATTACTTTCTTAGCTATTTTCGGAGTTTTAGAAGACTTAGATTTTTTCGAAACCGATTTTTTGATGTTAGTTTTAACTAACGTTGAATCTATTTTTTTTTCGGTTAATGGTTTTTCTTCAACAGTTCTTTTATTGTACTTCGCACCCGGTTTTGGTCCTCGTTTTTTAGGAGAAACTGTAGCATTTAAAATTGCCGCAGGTGATTCAACAGAAACCGATTTACTATTTTCGATTTTAGCCAATTTCACTTTGGGAGTTTTGGAAACTCGTGTTTTTTTAACTGCCGCTTTTTTGTATTTAGTTCCCGGCTTTGGTCCACGTTTTTTTGGAGAATCCTGAGCATTTAGTATTGATGTAGATGATTTAACTGCAACAGATTTCTTAGTTTCAGCAGTTGCTGCTTTCGGAGTTTTAGAAACTCGTATTTTTTTAGCTGCAGATTTTTTGTATTTTGAACCGGGCTTTGGTCCACGTTTTTTTGGAACTGTTATAACTTCTGCATTAGTAACTAAATCTAAAGTAACAATATCAGATTTTAATTTAGCAGGACGACCTAGACGTTTCGCAATTTTAGGCTCCGTACTAATTATTTTAGCTTTAGATGGACGTCCTGGTTTGCGACCAGCAACTTTTGTTTTGTTAAATTCAACTAATTCTGAAGCAACTTCATTATTTTGTTGTTTTTGAACAGATGGTTTAGGTCCTCTTTTTAAAGGAGCGCTTCCAATTTTTGCAATAATTGATTTTATTGCTTTTAATCTTAACTCCGCTTTTTCCATTTCCATGGTGTAAAATGCGTGAAGTTCAGACATTTCCTCAGCAGAGAATTCGATGTTTTTTGCCATGTTTGTTTTTTAATTATTTTCACAAATGTATTTTATTTTTTTTATAAAATGCATATATTTTATTGATTAATTTAAAATAAGAAGATTATTTATTTTTCAACTCATTGATAATACGATTTTTAAAATAAGATTAACTTAAATTATCATAATTATTAATTGCAATTTTACGTCTCATTTTAATATATATATAATTAATGAAGGCAATTTCTATTCAAAAATTATATATCAATTCATTACGATGAATAATTCCATGAAATTCGACGAATAATAAATGTTGTTTTATTAAATAATACGATATCTGAAATACACGCAAACTAAGTGTTAAACTAGATTTAGAATGCAATAAATAAATACAGATAAATTAAATATTTGGATTTCGTTTTTTGAATTAAAAATTACTTTTCGAATTCACTCTCTTTTAGCAATGATAACATTTCTGTAATAATGTTTAATTATTTGACTTGGGGAATAGCCAAGCTCAGACATCCGAATGGCTCCCTCTTGACACATTCCAACACCATGACCAAAACCTCTTCCATAAAAATAAACGCTATCACCTCTGCATTCCCAATCGAACCAAGCCGATTTTAAATTCAGTCTCGTTCGTAATTCAGTTGTCTTGAATTTCTTATTTCCAATATTCAGCATTTCAGGACGATTGAGTGAAAAGCTGCAAATAGCGTCACGCAATGAATTTTTTGCTGTCGAATCAATCGGCATTCCAATATTGAGTTTATTACAAAAAAGATCCAAGGAAATTTGTTTCTGCCAGATAGCTTGTTGACTTCTCAAGCAAAATGTATCACGTATACTCCGGCAATATGTCAGCGTCGATTTCCAAACATCTTCAGATGCACATGTTTGTCCTCCGCAGTTGGAATGGAATAACAATTCGGCTAAATCGCCTTTCACACTATCGATTACTACTAAGTCTTTGGTAGACAGAATGGCTTGTTGATATTGATTGTAATCATAATGTCCTTTAAAAACTTGACAATGCGTTTGGTCACATAATTCAAATCCTTCTGAACGGTGTCTATCCTTGTAAAAACGAGCATACGTTCGAGATAAAATTGCATGAACTTCGTAAAGAGCATTAGATTTATCGTAACCAACTTCGCCGCGTAAAACACCTGTTAAATAATCTGCTTCATTGACATAGTTAATTATTTTCAAAGCGCCATTTATTGAACTAATTCGTAATTCGCCTGAATATTTGTTGCCTTTATAATTGGGTTGAATGGGTTTCAATAATATGGAAAAACTATCCATCGAATTACATACAACTTGTTTCAGACTACCTAAAAATATGTCATTCTGAAATAATTCAATGCTATTACCCTGGGCTTTAATTTGAAGTTTAGGTCGTTTTTCTGATCCCCAAACATGCATATTGGCTTGGGTATTAATTTGATAATGTTCGCTTAATTCGAGCGAAATTTCTTTAATGATTGATGCACGAAACAATCCAATTTTCAACATATTTCCTTGCGCATTTACACAATGGAAAAAGAAGATAAAGTGGAAAATTATAAAGTATCGAAACATCGATATAAAATTACGTGCATTTTATGAACACTTAATTAATCCTTGATTTTCAATCGTTCAACCATGTCTTTTGCTGTTCGCTCCGACGCTCCTACACCACCTAATAGATTCCGAAGTTCTTTATAATCGTTCATCATGGAGGCACGATCAGTTCCTTCGTATAAAATTTTATCTACATATTCTCGAATCCCTGAATCATTCATTTCTGTTTGAATTAACTCTTTAACAACCATTCGATCGAGAATTAAATTCACTAAGGAAATAAAACGGACTTTAATAAGACGACGTGCAAGCCAATAAGAAATTTCACCTCCCTTGTAACAGACCACTTCAGGCACCATAAATAATGCAGTTTCTAAAGTAGCAGTTCCCGAAGTAACCACAGCTGCTTGGGCATGCGCTAAAAGCTGATAGGTTTCACCACTTATAATATGTATGGGAAATCCTTTGGCCCAGGTTTTATATTTTTCCAATGCAATGGATGGAGCTGCAGCAATAACAGGAATATGATTTGTGTAGGACGCGATGCTTTTGAGCATTTCAGGTAGCATGCGCGATATTTCTTGCTCGCGACTTCCGGGCAACAATGCAATAATAGGAAGTTCTGATAAATTATGTCGTAATCTAAATGTTGAATCATGATTAAATTGCTCCACCGCATCTAACAAAGGATGTCCAACAAAACTAACATCCATTTGAAACCGCGCATAGAACTCTTTTTCGAAAGGTAAAATCACATACATCCGATTGACTACTTTCTTAATTTTATGAACGCGGCTCTGTTTCCAAGCCCAAATTTGAGGTGATATATAATAGAAAACGCGTATGTTGTTTTTAAATGCGAATTCAGCAATCCGAAGATTAAAACCCGGGTAATCAATTAAAATTAGAACATCCGGATTATATTGAAGTATATCTTGTTTACAAAAACGAATATTTCGGATGATTGTAGGCAAATTCATGATCACCTCCGTAAATCCCATAAATGCCAAATCGCGGTAATGTTTTACCAATTCTGCACCCGCTTGAGCCATTAAATCGCCTCCCCAAACACGGAATTCGGCATGAGCATCCTCGTTCTTTAACGCGCGAAGTAAATTACTTCCATGAAGATCACCCGATGCTTCTCCTGAGATAACGTAGTATTTCATAATTTTAAGCAAAGAAAACGATTCGGATGAATAAAGCTCAAGAGAAAATAAAAATTATGTAGGTTTGAGGCATGAAAGTCACATTTTTAGGAACAGGTACCTCGCAGGGTGTTCCAGTTATTTCATGTAAGTGCGAAGTTTGTATGTCGTCCGACCTTCGAGACAATCGACTACGCTGTTCTATTCTCATTGAAAGCAACAACAATAATATACTGATAGATACAGGTCCTGACTTTAGGCAACAGATGTTACGCGCTCGGGTAGATAAATTAGATGCCGTTTTATATACGCATGAGCACAAAGATCATATTGCTGGATTGGATGATATTCGTGCGTTTAATTTCTTCCTAAAAAAGCACATGGATTTATACTTGACCGCCCATGTTGAGGAAGCCATTCGTAGAGAATTTGCCTATATTTTTACGAACGATAATTATCCGGGAATCCCACTTGTAAATCTTCACCAAATAGACAATTCCCCATTCGAATTATTGGGAGAGCGCATCATTCCAATTGCTGTATCGCATTATAAAATGCCAGTTTTGGGATATCGATTGGAGGATTTTTGTTATGTAACGGATGCAAAAGAAATTGCTTCTGAGGAAATTGATAAAATGAAGGGAAGTAAGATTGTTGTTTTAAACGCGCTTCGCAAAGAAACCCACCCATCACATTTTACACTCGATGAAGCTGTTTCTCTTTTGAAATACATCCAACCAGAACAGGCCTATTTAACACATATTAGCCATCAGATGGGCTTACATGAGGAAGTTGAAGCGGAACTACCGTCCTTTATAAAAATTGCTTACGATGGAATGATTCTGGATTTCTAAAGCGATTCAATATTATCCAAACAAAAGAACTCTTCCTTTCTTGACGTGTTTCTTTCCAGATTGATCAATGAAACTACTTCTGAAACTATAAGTTCCTGCAGGCATCATATTACCATTGGATGATTTACCCGACCAGGATTTATTCAAATTATTGGAGACAAAAACTTCATTTCCCCATTGATCAAAAATAATCATCAAATAGGTAGAATCCATAATTCCCGTAACAACAATATTAAACGAATCGTTTACTAAATCATCGTTTGGTGTGAATGCTGTTGGAGCAAAAAACGTCAATACGAAATCAATTGTGACGGGCTTTGAAATTGAATCTTTACAACCAAATGCATTGGTCGCAATAAGTTTCACATCGAATGTACCTGAGCCTGGAAAAACATAATTGGGTTCATACAAATTTGAATAATCTCCGGTTCCAAAATCCCAATAAAAGGCTGTGGCATTATCTGTTTGATTGATAAAAGAAACGGTTGGGAACAAACCAGGAATTGGAACTGTGTCAGGTGAAAAAATGAAATCTGGAACCAAATTGAAGCGATAATCTGGAATCTCAACTAAATAAGAAAGGATACAACCAAAACTATCTCGAACGGTTAAATCGTAAAAGCCCGTTAACAAACTATCAATAAATGTAGTGTCATTGCGTTGATCGTATGCGCTCCAAAAATAAGTGTACTCTTGACGATTTAGACGCTCAACGAAAGGTGTTCCTCCACTTGCAACAACAATTGCAGACCCCAAACCAAACGAACAGGTATCGTCGGCAACTGTTATGACACCATCGAAATTATTAGCATCCGCCATAAATATTGAATCGACGGTAAAACAAAAACCAGATGTAACAGTAATGGTTTGCCAGCCGAAACTTAAATTCTGTGCAATGGCATTTGTTTGTCCTGATGGACTCCAATAATATGAAATAGGTGCCGTTCCGTTTTGGATTTGGACTTCTGCCCTACCGTTATTGGATCTGCAATCAACCGCTTGTAATTGATCTACGGATGTAATTTCTACAGAATTAAAACTAAATGCTAAGAGTTGCGTGTCGAGATTGATGTTTCCGCAATTGTCTTCTACAAAACCGGCTAATTGAATCTCATATAGTCCACCTTGTGTTAAATTTTCATCCAACAACAAGGTAAAATCTTTGTCATACAATCCACCGTTTATACATGCAATACTTGTTACATCGCTAATTGGAACTGAATTACCAGATGGATCGAACAGTTGAAACATAGAAAAATCAACCGTATTACATTTAACAAACTCACTGAAACTAAAAGAAACCGCATTCGCACCACAAGAAACTTGCGAAGTAACGGCCAACAATTCAGGTGGGGTAATATCTATGATTCCAGCAGTAGAAAGTGATAAATCAAGCTGGTATCCACATTGATTTAATCCAGAAAAGTTATTCACTAGTAATGCATAAACATCGCCGGCAGCAACCATAATACGTGGTTCGTCTTGAGGATTAGGTCCATCATTCATTCCTGTAATAGCAGCAGGAACGGTTGAACCATTGAAATCGCAACCTACTTCTAATAATGGGTCAGTAGCAATATCGGCACACGTTGCATTTGTTAAATTGTATAATGCCCAATCGTAATCGTTATTGCAATTGGGAATAATATTGAATCCAAATAAACCCGGTGTTTGAACATTGATAATGTACCAAGAATTATTTCTCTCGCCACTTGTTACACAACTCGAATTAACCTCACCTAGATAATTTCCTTCTCCATTGAATGAGGCGGTTTGATTAAATGAAATCGAACATACTGTGTATGCTCCTAAACAATCTCCTGGCAAAGGAACTTGCGAAAAGGCAACTTGACTAAAAATGACATTAATCAGCACTATAAGTACAGTTCTGATATAAATACGTATATTTTTTTGCATAATTAAGCTCTGCATTATGTATCAGAGTTTTCGGTCTACTTACAAAAATAGTTAAAACTGCGTTAGTTTAATCATTCCATTCAAATTAATGACATTTACTTGCTTGATTTGTGCAAAATGATTTCACATTGAACACATTGACTGAATATTACAATTGCGAGAGGTTAATTTAAAAATAGAATGGGTTAAGTTTTAAATTATTCGATCTTGACCATTGAAGAGTGGGTGCAGGAATTTTAATCCAACGCAATGTACTCGCAAAGGTTTTCCAAAATTTCCCCTTAATGGGTAGTTTGAGTAAGTCAATATCGAACGACATCGACCAGGTTGAAAATCGTTCGACTGATGAATAATCATATAAAACACCTTGCTTGGTCCAAATATTATCCCTTCCGCCAAGCATACCGCTTGCATTATAACCCATACTCAAACAAAACCATCCATCTTGCTTAATTGGAACTGACAGCCAATATGTTTGCCCATTATAATCTTTCAGCATTCTTTCGACTTTTGTTTTACCCAGAATTTCGGGCCGATATTCTGCATAATTTGTTGGATGATAGGAATATTTAAGAATGAATCTTTGCTGATGAAAAAAATGTTGCTGTGTGTAAAATAATCCAGCTCCGGCAAGATTAGCAGCCATATCAGCCATTGAAAAACCCCAACCAGAAGAAAAACAATCAAACACTTCGATGGTAGTCATGAAACACAGCGGGATGATTGTAGAGCGCAATGCTAAGTGTTTACTATCCAAACCAAGCGTTTGTTGACTTGTATATAGCCATTGGGAAGCCCACCAAGAAGTAGTTACATGCCCCAATTTATCCATGCCTTTCCATTCGGGCATATCATTAAAAAAATGGAACTGTTTAAAAGCATAATCACGATACCAAGATTGATAAAGTGCGGTCATCGAACCTACATAAACTACCCCGACTACTGAATTTGTAGCTAAAAAAGGATGTTTTGTATCTATTCTTGATGGCACTTCACTATTTTTTTGCGCTAACAACCAACTAGTCATGAAGCACATTAACAGAATATTAACAACACTATTTCCTTTCACGGCTGCAAGATCGCAAAAGGTTTTATGTTTTTTTTATTTTTTTATTTGGGGGAACGCTTTCAAATGCTAATTTTGCCCCCGGAGAAATGGCAGAGCGGTCGATTGCGGCAGTCTTGAAAACTGTTGACTGTAACAGGTCCGGGGGTTCGAATCCCTCTTTCTCCGCCAAAAGCCGGTTGACGATGTCAATCGGCTTTTTTATTTGCGATGAAATTCATTGTTTACATTCTTAAAAGTTCAAAAGACGGAGGGTATTATTATGGATACACTTCTGATCTAGAAGCACGATTGATGCGACACAATGAAGGTCTGGTCAGAAGTACCAAATCAAGAAAACCATTTATTGTCCATTATTTTGAAGTATTTGAAACGAAGACTGAAGCATTAAAGAGAGAAAATTTCTTTAAGTCAATTGATGGGTATAACTGGCTCAAAGAAAATAATATCACTTAAATAAAGCGCGGAGATTGCGGTCCCATCGGGAAAAACTGTTGAAGCAACAGGTCCGGGGGTTCCCCCATCGGGGTTTCTCCGCCAAAAGCCGGTTGACGATGTCAATCGGCTTTTTTATTTGCGATGAAATTCATTGTTTACATTCTTAAAAGTTCAAAAGACGAAGGCTATTATTATGGATACACTTCTGATCTAGAAGCACGATTGATGCGACACAATGAAGGTCTGGTCAGAAGTACCAAATCAAGAAAACCATTTATTGTCCAT
>CAXNNF010000027.1:0-8428 GCA_964203455.1 Bacteroidia bacterium | reverse complement strand
CCTGATCGAAAGCGAAAAGTTTTCCATCTGGACCGAGATGTTTCAGTATTTCCCGACTATGCCCACCACCACCAAACGTAACATCGACATACGTTCCAGATGGGTTAATCCGAAGACCATTTATACAAGCGTTTAAAAGAACAGGGTCGTGATAGGTCATGCTTTCTCAGCATCTCCACCCAGTTTCCCCATTACCCTTTCGGCTAGTTGAGCAAAACTATCTGGATCGTATGAACCCATCACATTATCATACCCTGTAGCTGACCAAATCTCGATCTTGTTCAGATTCGCAGTAAATACCAAATCGGCAGATATTCCAGCAAAATCTGCCAGACGACGAGGTAACAAGACGCGATTTGTTGCATCTACCTCAACGCTTACTGCTCCATTTGTAAACTGACGGATAAAATCATCATTGTCCTTATTGAAGCGATTAAGTTTCGCAAGGTCGCTCATGGTTTCCTCCCAAAGATCGATTGGATATAACACCAAACATTTGCGGAACACGCTGCGGTTGATTACAAAGCGCTCCCGCAAAGCAGCTGGAAACTGCTTCATCAGGCCGGCGGGCATCATTACCCGCCCCTTTGCATCTACTTTACAGGCGTATTCACCTATGTAATTTGTCATCCCTCAGGGTTGATTTAGGAGGTAAAAGTAAAGAATAAAAAATCACTTCTTACCACATTCTACCACTTTGTTGAAAACTTGTTTCATTTTTTTCTTTAAATTTTATCAACTAATTGATTTTACTAATAAAAACAAAGTGGTAAATTGTGGAGGGCCTGTAATATCTTATGGGTGATTCCCCGATTTTTTTTTCTCTAGTTGAATCGAATTCATATTCATTTGGGTGAACTTCTAAGAAATTGGTTACTTTTGGTCGGTTTCTAAAGAAAAACGAATGCAGGAGGAACTAATAACCGAAGGAGAGTTTAGATACATTAAACAAGGAGAAGGGCCCGTGCTTCTTATATTACATGGTCTTTTTGGAGCATTGAGCAACTTTAAAGAAGTGCTCGATCGGTTTCGAAACGATTACACTGTGGTAATTCCCATGATGCCGATATATGAGCTTCCGGTTCAGGAAACTCATGTTCGAAGCCTTGCTGCTTTTATTCATCGCTTTGTGGAATTTAAAGGCCTTAAAGAAATTAACTTACTTGGTAATTCTTTAGGAGGTCATGTTGCATTGGTTTACGCATTGACCTATCCGGAGATGGTAAATACGATGATACTAACCGGTAGTTCAGGCTTGTATGAAAATGCAATGGGCGGATCGTTTCCTCGAAGAGAGGACTATGATTTTATCCAGAAAAAAGTAGCGTTTACCTTTTTCAATCCCGAAACAGCTACCAAAGAATTGGTGGACGAAGTATTTGAGATTGTCAATAACAAAGAGAAATTGATTCGTGTACTTGCACTTGCGAAATCTGCAATTCGCCATAATATGGGTGCTGATTTACATAAAATGGATTTACCTGTTTGTTTGATTTGGGGAAAAAACGATCAAATAACTCCTCCTGAAGTTGCTGAAGAGTTTCATAAACTGCTTCCGAACTCTGAATTATTTTGGATTGATGAATGTGGGCATGCTCCAATGATGGAGAAACCACATGAATTTAACAATTTGCTTGAACCTTGGTTGAAGCATGTTTTTTCTTAATGCACATGAAAATTGATACGAAAGTAGTTGATGAGCTTGCGCATCTTGCTCGCCTTTCTTACGAGAATGAGGCGAAACAGGAAATTGTAACTGAGCTAAATAAAATTATCGCGTTTGTTGAGAAACTCGGTGAGATAAATACCGACGGCATCGAACCGCTAATTTATATGGTTGATGAAACCAATGTTGTACGAAAGGATTCTATGAAACAGGATGTAACTCAAGACGAGGGCTTGAAAAATGCACCTAAAAAAGATTCTGATTATTTTAGAGTGCCAAAAGTTATAGAGCATTAAAAAAGGCGATTGAAATTCAATCGCCTTTTTTGTGAAGCTTTTAGATTAGCAATATTGATCAAAAGCCATCAATAAATTCTCTGCAATCATTTGAGGAGTTCTGCCTTCAATGTGATGACGTTCAATAAAATGAACAAGTTTACCATCTTTAAACAATGCCATTGCTGGAGAAGATGGAGGATATGGGGCAAAATATTTTCTTGCCTGAGCAGTTGCTTCTGCATCATTTCCTGCAAACACAGTTGTTAAATGTGTGGGTTTGTTTTCCGCTTTATCAATCGCCATTTTTACACCTGGCCTAGCTGAACCTGCAGCACATCCACACACAGAATTAACAACAACAAGCGTTGTTCCTTCCATATTATTTAATGCTTGATCAACTTCAGCTGACGTTCGAAGTTCTTGAAAACCAGCAGATGAAAGTTCTGCTCGCATGGGTGTTACTATTTGTTCTGGATACATTTCTCTTTATTTTCTAATTCGAATGGCAAAGTTAGTGCAAAAATAAATTACTGACGGAACGTCCGAATTATTTATCATTTCTTTCGTTCGGTAGTGAATTGCACAAGATCAATGAAGGATTTTTTATAAGGTGAATCTGGGAATTCGGACAAAGCGACCATGGCTTTTTCTCGGTACTCAATCATTTTTGATTCTGCATATTTTATTCCATTGCCTGCATTCACGATGGAAATAACTTCTTCAACACGCGCTGGATCGGTATTGTGATTCTTAATGATATGGATGATATTTCTTTTTTGAGTAGAACTCGAATTCGCCAACGTGTAAATGAGTGGCAGTGTCATTTTTCGTTCCTTAATATCGATTCCCGTTGGTTTACCGATAGCACTATTGCTCTCGTAATCAAAAAGATCATCTTTTATTTGAAATGCAATTCCAATATCTTCTCCAATCTGCTTCATTTTGGATACAACTTCTTGGCTAGATCCTGCCGAAGCAGCACCACTCGCACAACAAGATGCAATTAAAGTGGCCGTTTTTTGTCGAATGATATCAAAATAAATAGATTCCTGGATATCTAAGCGGCGCGCCTTTTCGATTTGCAAAAGCTCCCCTTCACTCATTTCTCTCACCGAATCACTTACAATCTTCAACAATTGAAAATCCGAGTTATCGACAGAAAGTAAAAGTCCTTTGGAAAGCAAATAATCGCCCACCAAAACAGCAATTTTATTCTTCCAAAGCGCATTAACAGAAAAGAAACCCCGTCTTTCATTCGAGTCATCAACCACATCATCGTGCACCAATGTTGCGGTATGCAGCAATTCAATCATAGACGCGGCTCGGTATGAACTCTCATGAATACCGCCGCAGATTCCAGCAGATAGAAAAACAAACATGGGCCGAATTTGCTTTCCCTTTCTCTTAACAATGTAGTAGGTTATCTTCTCCAATAATGGGACAGAACTCTTCATCGATTCACGGAATTTCCGTTCAAAGACTTTCATTTCCTCCGCAATTGGAGCTTTAATATGATCTAAAGATATCATTAGCGCTGTAAATGTAAAACTTGAATGCTTGTCAATGACGAGAATTGTAAAATTGTTTTTAACCTAAATATTCCATCCTATTAAAAGCAAAATCAACCATTCACTATGTATCTTCGCAACTCATGATATCACGTCGCACAATTGAAAAAGTAATGGATTCTGCCTTAATTGAAGAGGTAGTTGGCGATTTCGTGTCACTTAAACGTCGAGGTTCGAGCATGATTGGGTTATGTCCTTTTCATAATGAGAAATCTCCGTCATTTAATGTTACTCCCTCTCGGGGAATTTTCAAGTGCTTTGGATGTGGTCAAGCAGGAAATTCTGTTCGTTTTCTCATGGAACTCGAGAAAATGAGTTATCCTGAAGCCATTAAATACTTGGCAAAAAAGTACCAAATTGATGTTGAAGAAGAAAATCAGACGGATGAAGTAAAGCAAGAAATGCAGGAGAGAGAGTCGCTCTTCCTCGTAAATCAATGGGCCTCCTCATTTTATGCAAATCAATTGTGGGAGACCGAAAATGGAAAATCTGTTGGACTATCTTATTTTAAAGAACGCGGTTTCACTGAAGAAACTATTCGAAAATTCGAGCTTGGCTTTCACCCCGATGGCTGGTCAACATTAACAGATGCTGCAAAAAAAGAAGGATACAATATCGATTTCCTAGTTCGGGTAGGACTTACCATTGAAAAAGAAAGCAAACAGTTCGACCGTTTTAAAAATCGAATGATGTTCCCCATTCATAATATCAGTGGGAAAGTAATTGGGTTTGGAGGAAGGATATTGATTACCGACAAGAAACAAGCAAAGTACATCAACTCCCCTGAATCGGAAGTGTATCACAAAAGTGCCGTGTTGTATGGGATTCATCTAGCGCGCAAATCGATGATGACCCAAGATGAAGCGTTATTGGTTGAGGGTTACACCGATGTTATATCGATGCATCAGGCTGGAATCGAAAACGTAGTTTCTTCTTCTGGAACATCCTTAACTGCCGATCAAGTTAAAATCATTCAGCGTTACACAAAAAATGTAACCATACTTTATGATGGTGATCCGGCTGGAATAAAAGCATCATTCCGCGGTCTCGATATGATATTAGAACAAGGAATGAACGTAAAAGTGGTTCTTTTCCCCGAAGGTGAAGACCCAGATTCGTTCTCTAAAAACAATTCTCCCGTATTTGTTAAGGAGTATATTCGAAAAGAAGCGAAAGATTTCATTGAATTTAAAACTTCGGTGCTTCAAACAGAAGCTCAAGGAGACCCCATTCGAACTGCAGAAATGATTCGGGAAATAATCCATTCTCTTTCGCTTATTCCGGACCCGCTTCTTCGTTCTTTATATATTCGAAAATGTTCCGCCTTATTGGATATGGCTGAGCAAACCTTGATTCAAGAACTCAATAAACAAGTACGAACAGCCCGAAAAAAAACGGAACGTTTCAATGCCCCTGAACCCGAATCAATTCCTGACGATTTTTGGTTAGATGAAACCGAAAGCACTTCACATAAAACAGATCCGAATTTAATTTTATCGAGTTCGGGCGCTTCACAAGAAGCAGATATTGTGCGCATTTTAATTCGATTCGCAAATAGAACAATCATTTTCCAATCGCAAGATGAAGAAGGCATCACACAAGATATTCAATTACGTGTTGGCGATTTTATTCTTCAAGAATTGATCCTGGATGAGCTCGCTCCGCTTCAACCCATCCTAAACAGAATCTTCTTGCATTTTAATAATGTTGGCGAGAATGATTACCCGGAAGAAAGCTTTTTTCTTCACCACGAGGATTCGGAAATCTCGACAAAGGCAATCGACTTAACAAGCAATCCGCATATTCTCAGTGAGAACTGGAAAGAAAAACATCAAATCTATATCGAAGACGAAGAAAAGCAACTTCGAAAAATGGCATTGAGTGCTGTGTATTCTTATAAACTTCGTCGTGTGTTGAGTATGGTTGATGAAGTAAATGCCCGTTTAAAACTGCCTTTGTCTGACGAAGAAATGATGATGGAGGTAGAGCAATACATGCTTTTGCAAAAAGCCAAAATGGAACTTTCGAATCAATTGTCCTATGTGATTTTGTAAAATCCTATTTATTCTCAATGAAACTCAATTCGTGAAAATAAAAAAAGGCAGACTATGATAAATTATAGCCTGCCTTTTGAATAAATGACTTACTGTTTACATGGAAAGGATAATCTCCTTTTGCTTTACAATTTTTCTCAAGTTTATTAGCGCGTAACGCATTCTTCCTAAAGCAGTATTGATACTTACATTGGTGAAAGCTGCGATCTCTTGAAAGCTCATATCAGCATAATGTCTTAAAATCAAGACTTCCTGTTGTTCGGCCGGCAGTTCTACAATTAACTTTTTCACATCTTCGAGAATTTGATCTTGAATCATTTTCTCTTCAACGTTATCGTCATCGATTCGAAGTGTACGAAAAATATCAAAATCATCTTTCGCTTGAACTACTGGAATTCTTTTCGCTTTGCGGAAATGGTCAATACTAATATTATGTGCAATGCGCATTACCCAGGGCAAGAACTTTCCTTCTTCATTGTAATTCCCTGATTTTAACGTGTGGATAACTTTAACGAACACATCTTGAAATAGGTCTTCAGCCAATTCGCTGTCTTTTACCAACATTCTGATATAGGTAAAGACTTTTTTCTGATGGCGTGTTACCAATTCAGATAATGATTCTTCGTGACCATTAATGTAGTTGCGGACCAACTCCTGATCCTGAACCTGAGCTAAACGCATAGTGACCTCCTTTTTTAAATTGGTTAGACTAATTTTAAAAGGTAGAGGTTGTTGCTATAGGCGCTTATTTTTGGTTGAAATAGTATGGAGTTAAAAAAGAGCTTTTTTCTTTTGCTCTCTTACAAAGTAAATAAAGGTTTTTGACAAAAACAAATTTGATTTGATAATTTTGCAAATATCTTACAGATGCCAAAACTAAATCTCGATCAAATCGATCCCCGAACCACCATATATATTAAAGGTGCCCGCGTTCATAATCTAAAGAATGTAGATGTTGCTATTCCTCGAAACAAACTGGTAGTTATTACCGGCTTGTCGGGCTCTGGCAAATCATCACTCGCATTCGATACGCTTTATGCAGAAGGTCAACGAAGGTATGTAGAAAGCCTAAGTTCTTACGCACGTCAGTTTTTAGGACGAATTAACAAGCCTGATGTTGATTTTATTCAAGGGATTTCTCCTGCAGTAGCCATCGAACAAAAAGTAAATTCAACTAATCCAAGATCGACTGTTGGAACATCGACAGATATCTATGTTTACATGAAATTGCTTTTTGCAAGAATCGGGCAAACATTTTCGCCTGTTTCGGGTGAATTGGTTACCCGATTTACCTCTTCCGATGTTGTCGATTTTATCAACACACAAAACCAAGGCGACCGAATTTCCTTGTATGCTCCACTGAACAATGATCGTTTTGAAAACACCCCCGAGAAATTAGCGCTTTTGAGGCAACTCGGATTTTCGAGACTTCGAATAGATAATGAATTGAAGCGTATCGAAGATTGGGAACAATTGGAGAATACGCTTATTAATAAATCATTGGAGTTGCTTATCGATCGATTTGTTGTTAATCAGGAGGATGAAGATAACAATAGCCGAATCTCAGATTCAGTTCAAACTACCTTCTATGAAGGGAATAACGAATGCATCGTTGAAGTTGTAAAAGCCGATGGAACTATCATTACCAAACGGATGAATAATCGGTTTGAAGTTGATGGGATTGTTTTTGAAGAGCCGAGTGTTCATCTTTTTAGTTTCAACAATCCTTTTGGTGCTTGCAAAACATGCGAAGGCTTCGGTACTATTATCGGAATCGATGAGGGCTTAGTGGTTCCAGATAAAAGTCTTTCTGTTTACGAAGGCTGCGTTGCTCCTTGGAAAGGAGAGAAAATGGGCGAATGGCGAGATGCTTTTGTGAAACACGCCATGAAAGTCGATTTCCCTGTGCATCGCGCTTATTACGATTTAGATGAAGTACAACTAGATCAACTTTGGATTGGAACCCCTTACGCCGAAGGAATAAATCCATTCTTCAAAATGGTTGAAGAGCAGACTTTTAAAATACAATACCGAGTAATGCTCTCTCGATATCGTGGTAAAACAACCTGCCCAAACTGCAAAGGCACGCGCCTTCGAATGGATGCGGGTTATGTGCAAGTTGGCGGTAAAAACATCATCGAACTGGTGCTCATGCCGATTGATAAAATCCGTGTGTTTTTTGATAACATTCAGCTGAATGAGTATCAAAAGAAAGTGGTAAACCGCGTTCTTATTTAAATACAAAGCCGCTTAAGTTTCCTTTGCGACGTTGGACTTGGCTACTTAACACTCAATAGACTTTCATCCAGTCTTTCGGGTGGAGAAAGTCAACGAATTAATTTAGCTACTTCCATTGGCTCTGCGCTTGAAGGCTCTCTCTATGTGTTGGATGAACCAAGCATCGGTTTACACTCGCGCGACACCGAACGATTAATCACCATATTAAAACGACTTCGAGATTTAGGTAATACAGTCATTGTTGTTGAACACGACGAAGACATAATGAAAGCTGCCGATTTAATTATCGACATGGGGCCAGAAGCAGGAAGTCATGGAGGAGAAGTTGTTTTTCAAGGTGTTCATGCAGACTTGATTTCTGCAGGTAACAGTTTAACCGCCGATTACTTGACTGGAAGAAAAGAAATTTCATTACCAAGTAAATCTAGAAAATGGAACCAATCCATTCAAATAAAAGGAGCACGGCATAACAATCTAAAGAGTATCGATGTAACGTTTCCATTAGGCGTTATGACTGTGATCTCGGGTGTTTCTGGCTCAGGGAAAAGCTCCTTAGTGAACCGAATCCTGTATCCTTCACTCAAAAAGATGTTTGAAGGGCATTCTGAACAAACTGGGCAATTC
>CAXNNF010000026.1:0-8470 GCA_964203455.1 Bacteroidia bacterium | reverse complement strand
GGTGAGTTTACGTATGTAAATACATCCACATTGGCATCGGGAATTTACCTTTTGCGCATGCCTGCATATCCTGGATTTACCAAAAAAATTAGTATACAATAGTATTTGAAATCTGAATCACGAAAGGCCTCACAAGGGCCTTTTTCGTTTTAGGGAAAAACATAAAATTTCTTAAACAGCCCCAAAAACTCACTCATGCTTTTTTAACGTCAGGACGTTGCCCAATTCAGGTTTGCTTATGTAAATATCAAATTGGTGTTTCCCCGTTGCAATGAACTTCGCCTTTGTGCCACATTTCGTCAAACTACGGACAGGAATTTTATCATGGATGATGCCGGAAATTTTTAGTAAAGGCCATCCGCTTGAGGAATAAAACCCGTTGCATTTTAGAACTTTAAGGGATGAATCTTTTTCAATTTTTCCGCAATACACCTTGTTTAGAGTAACAGAATCAAGATCGAATCCTGTTTTATTAAACAATTCAATAGTTAGCTTTTGAGCGATTCCATTTTTGCAGAAAATGGCAAATAGAAGAAATAAAACAACCTTTGTTTTCATTTACAGATATCTAAAATTATTCGTTGAATATGGGTTTCCCCAACCAGGAAAATCCTCGCCGGCAATATTTAAGCCAAGATATCACAACAAATTTATTCAGGAATAGCGATTTGCTTTTTCTGAAAACAGATTTCCCCCAGCTTTTATTCAACTCCAAAAAATCTTAGTATTGCCCTTATGAAATCTCAGTCATTACAAACCATTACCGATATGATGGGCCGCACATTTTCGGTTAGCGAAATTCCCCAAAGAATTATTTCGGTGGTGCCCTCACAAACCGAATTACTTTATGATTTGGGGCTTGATGAAGAGGTGGTTGGAATCACGAAATTCTGCATTCATCCCGATGATTGGTTCGAAACCAAAACCCGAGTGGGGGGAACCAAGAATCTGAACATCAAAAGCATCATCGATCTTAAACCCGACTTGGTCATCGCCAACAAAGAGGAAAATACACAGTCCGAATTGGAAGAACTAGCCAAACATGTTCCGGTTTGGATTTCGGATATCCGCAACCTTGACGATGCCTTGAATATGATTACTCAATTGGGCGAAATTTTAGATCGGGAAGAAGAGACTGCCCAAATTATTTCCAAAATCACCCACAATTTTGGAATGCTAGAGCTAATCCAAAATCCGAAAAAAGCAGTGTATCTTATTTGGCGAGATCCATACATGGCGGTTAATTCCGATACGTTTATTCACGATATGCTTCGTAGATGTGGCCTGATAAATTTAAGCGCTGATTCAGCTGATCGATATCCGACCTTAAGCCCCGAACTACTATTTGCAATGAACCCGGACTTGGTTTTACTTTCTTCTGAACCCTTCCCCTTTGCCGAAAAACACGCCGAAGAGCTCAGTCGACTTCTGCCAAAAGCCCGAATCGGTTTGGTTGACGGCGAAGCATTTTCTTGGTATGGAAGCCGTTTAATTCAATCGGCACCCTATTTCAAACAATTAATTCGTTTTTGGAATCGCTGAATCATACAAGCGTTCAAAATCCGTAAGTTTATGGCAACTAAATAACGCTTCTAGCAGTGTCGGTGTTTCGCGTACATTTCATTTCCTTTTTACTGCTGCCATTCGTTTCTTCGGCTCAACGGGTTGGCGTGGTGTTGAGTGGAGGAGGATCTAGCGGATTAGCGCATGTGGGTGTGTTAAAGGCTTTGGAAGAAGCGCATATTCCCATCGATTACATTGCCGGAACATCGATGGGCGCTTTGGTTGGCGGAATGTACGCCATGGGATATTCACCTGCGGAAATTGAAAAGCTCGTTAAAAGTGAGGAGTTCGAAGGATGGGTGTTTGGTAAACAAGTTGATCGATACGTTTATTTCTACAGAGCGCGCGAATCAGATGCAAACTGGGTAGGAATAAAATTCAGGATCGATTCCGTGATTCAAACACGATTTCCAACAAATATCATTTCTCCGGCAAACATGGACTTTGCTTTTCTGGAGAGAACATCTGCAATAAGCGCTGCAGCACATTACAATTTCGATAGTTTGTTTGTTCCCTTTCGTTGCGTAGCGGCAGATATATACAACAAAGCCGAAGTAGTGTTTAAAGAAGGCGATATAGGGCAAGCCATGCGCGCATCATCGACCTACCCGTTTTTTTATAAGCCCATTTTAGTGGATGGTAAACTTTTGTTTGATGGTGGATTGTACAATAATTTCCCGGCCGATGTGATGTACCGTGATTTTTTGCCCGACGTCATAATTGGAAGTACAGTAGTTTCGGAAATTAAACCACCTCTAGAAGAAGACATCCTTTCGCAAATAAAAAACATGTTGATGGAGCGCACAAGCTATGGCGAAGTATGCGAAACCGAAAACATGCTGATTGTTCGTCCAAAAATTCCCCAATTGGGTATCATGGATTTTGACGAAACGGAAGCGATGATTGAGGGAGGGTATCAAAGCACATTAGCCCGCATGCCTCAGATACAATCAATGATTTCGAGAAGGCAAGATCGGGATTCTCTTGCCCAAAGAAGAAAGCGGTTTTACATAAAACAAAAGCCAGTTAAAATTGACGAAATTCAAATTGAAGGATTGACTAAGAACCAATCGAATTTTATAAAACGATCATTTAGACAAAAAGAGTTTCCCGCAAACATCGAAAATATTCGACCTTATTTTTATCGCGCTGCTTACGATGAACGTATCCGAAAGATTTATCCAACGGCACGAATAGATGAAACATCTGGCCTTTATAAATTAAAGCTTCAAATGAAGATAGATAAAGATTTACAAGCGCAGTTTGGTGGAGTCATTTCTTCAAAACCAATCAACACGGGATTTGTTGCGCTTCATTTAAAACGAATAAACCGGTTCGGGTTAGCCTTGGACTTTAATTCGTATTTCGGGAAATTCTATAGTTCCGTTCAAGTAAAATCTACGCTCGACTACCCTTTCAAACTTCCTTTTCAAATTGAAACCGATTTCACTCTGAATAATTCTGATTTTTTCTACAGCGCGAGTACTTTTTTTGAAGATGTAAAGCCCTCGTATCTTATTCAATTCGATCGTTCGGTAACAACAGCAATTGTATTTCCATGGAAAAACAAGACCCGCATAAAAACTGGACTAACTGCTGTGCGTATGTACGACGATTACTACCAAACACAAGCATTTACTACCGCCGATACCGCCGACAGAACGAATTTTAACCATGGATCATATTGGACGAGCATTGAACGCAATTCACTTAATCGGAAAATGTATGCAACAACGGGGTCGCAGTTTATGGTGAAATTTAGGTATTTGGCTGGACAGGAGTTTAATGATCCTGGAAGTACTTCATTGCTAAATAAAGATTTTCGGAAGGGTCATGATTTCTGGAGAGTTCGAATGAATTACGATGTGTATTTTAATAAACGCGGGAGAGTTCATGCTGGATTTTATGGCGAAGCAGTAATTTCGAATCAGCCCTTGTTTAATAATTACACGGCAAGTATTTTACAAGCAGCTTCATTCTCGCCAGTTCCTGAAAGCAAAACCCTCTTTCAGACTCAATTCAGAGCGCATAATTATGCAGCAGCAGGTTTAAAAACAATCCTCAGTTTTACTTCACGTATAGATCTTCGTGTTGAAGGATATGTCTTTCAACCACACAAACAAATACTCCAAAATGAAGACCTTACGGCTTCGTATGGTGAACCTTTTGCCAAGCGATATTTCATGGCTTCGGCTGTCCTGGTATATCATACGCCCATCGCTCCTATTGCGATAAGTGTTAATTATTACGACCAAAGTAAGCAGCAGTTCTCGGTCATTTTCACCACCGGATTTCTTATTTTCAATCGAAGAGCATTCGACTAATTTTCTGGGCCCAAACCACCTGTATGAATGTAAAGCAAACGAGGATTTTCTCCAAGAATGCCCAATTGAAATTTTTCATACAAACCATACAATGCCTTTACTCCATAAATTAAATCGATGGGAACCGCCGTTTGTTCAATCCATTCTTTTTGGAAACCCTTCAACTCCTCATTCAATTTCGCATAGCCGCCAAAATGATATTTGCAATCGATTTGAAGATTTGGGAAGTTCTCAACATCAAAACCGGAAGTCTCTTTCAACTCATTTTTAAGAATCGAATCTCCTTTTAACACTTGAAAACAAATGACTTTACACGAACAGTTTTGAAGTTTTTTTGCTATTCCAGCGGCGCTCGTTCCTGTTCCGCCAGGTAGTACAATCCAGTCGTGCAATTCAACATCATTTACCATTCCCATTGCGCCGGAAATTCCTGGCTCGCCTGCACCGCCTTCAGGAACAATTAGACATTTCCCAAACTGCTTTTGAATATCTTTAATAAAGGATTCTTGGCTCTTTAATCGATACGCTTCACGACTCACAAAATGAAGCAACATTCCATTTTTTCGCATGGTTGAATTCCATGAGTTAATTACTTCTTCGCCACGAACAATTCCGATGGTTTTTATTCCGAGTTCTTTGCCTGCGGCCGATAGTGCTAAAAGATGGTTTGAATATGCTCCACCAAATGATAAAACAACGTCTTCCTTGCTAACATCGCTCAGCCAATCCTGCAACTTAAACCATTTGTTGCCGCTAATTTCCGGATGCAATCGATCGAACCGGCGAACCGAAAGCTGCATTGTTTCTTTTCCAGGAAGCGAAAACGAAACAGCTTCATCGTAATAAGAAAGAGATTGTAAAGAAATCATTCTGCGAATCAAACAATTTCTACCCGAATTGCATTCATTCCGATCAAGCTATTTTTACGAACTTTGCCAAACTATGAACTACGAGGAACCTTCACGTTTATCGAAACTAGAAAAGGACGAATATTATCTTTCGCCCGAAGGCTATGTTGTTTTCACAGAAAAATACTTACTAAAGCGCGGCTATTGCTGCAAAAATGGCTGTAAACATTGCCCATACAATTACAATATCCGCACAGGAAAATTTGATAAAGCACAACAATGACAACACTTACTCAAACAGATATTAAAGTATTTCAACACGATATTTTAGAAGGAATTCCGAAAGAACTTCCTCCTGCATATCAACCCAATCCCACAATTAGTCATGCGCCTCGCCGCAAGGACATTCTCAATAAAGAAGACAAGAAACTCGCTTTGCGAAACGCACTTCGTTATTTCGACCCGATGCATCATGTCGTTCTAGCTCCTGAATTTATGCAGGAATTGAAGCAATACGGTCGCATTTACATGTATCGTTTTATGCCGAAGTATGCTATGTATGCTCGTCCAATTGAACAGTATCCTGCAAAATGCAAACAAGCTGCAGCCATCATGCTTATGATTCAGAACAACCTCGATCATGCCGTGGCACAGCATCCCGAAGAGCTTATTACGTATGGCGGAAACGGAGCAGTCTTCCAAAATTGGGCGCAGTACCGATTAACCATGCAGTACCTTTGCGAAATGGACGAAGAGCAAACATTGGCCATGTATTCAGGACATCCAATGGGACTTTTTCCTTCTCATAAAGATGCTCCGTGTGTTGTGGTTACTAATGGAATGATGATTCCGAATTACAGTAAACCCGACGATTGGGAGAAATACAATGCCCTTGGCGTAACGCAATACGGACAAATGACAGCAGGTTCATACATGTACATTGGTCCACAGGGAATTGTTCATGGAACCACCATTACGGTAATGAATGCTGCAAGAATGTGTCTGCGTAAACGCGGCGACGCAACTCCCGATATATTGGAAGGAAAAGGATTGCTCTTCGTAACAGCCGGTTTGGGTGGAATGAGTGGAGCCCAACCGAAGGCCGCGAAAATTGCCGGATTGGTGAGCATCACTTCTGAAATTAATCCTGCTGCAGCCCGCAAACGACTTGCTCAAGGTTGGGTGGATGAATTGTTTACCAATTTGGATGCATTGATTACCCGTTGCGAAGAGGCGCGAAGCAATGGCGAAGCACTTTCTATAGCTTTTGAAGGGAATACCATCGATTTATGGGAGGCGCTCGTTCGTCGGGGCGTAAGAGTGGATATTGGTTCTGATCAAACATCATTGCACAATCCTTTTGCTGGCGGTTATTACCCAAGCGGATTTTCGTTCGAAGAATCGAACCAAATGTTGGCCGATGAACCTCAACGTTTTCATGATGAAGTGTATAAAAGCTTGGTGCGTCATGCAGCCGCAGTTAATGTATTGACTGATAAAGGCATGTATTTCTTCGATTATGGAAATGCATTTTTGTTGGAAGCATCGCGCGCAGGTGCTGATATCAAAGGAAAAACCACCGAGTTTCGTTACCCATCATACGTTCAGGATATTCTTGGACCGATGTGCTTCGATTATGGTTTTGGACCTTTTCGATGGGTTTGCTGCTCGGGCGATTCGACCGATTTAGATACAACCGATCGATTAGCAGCCGAAGTTCTGGAAGAATTGCTGATTGATGCGCATGACGATATTCGCGGACAAATTCAAGATAACCTGAATTGGATTCGGGCAGCTAAGAAAAACCAGTTGGTGGTAGGTTCACAAGCCCGTATTCTGTATGCCGATTCGGAAGGTCGAATTAAAATAGCACAGCGTTTCAACGAAGCCATTGCCAAAGGAGAAATAAAAGCAGCAATTGTGTTAGGACGGGATCATCATGATGTTTCTGGAACCGATTCGCCTTACCGCGAAACGTCTAACATATACGATGGCAGCCGTTTCACCGCTGATATGGCCGTTCAGAATTTTGCTGGGGATGCATTTCGAGGTGCTACTTGGATTTCGCTTCACAACGGCGGTGGAGTTGGTTGGGGCGAAGTAATCAATGGTGGATTCGGAATGGTGATTGATGGTTCGGACGATAGCGCTCGTCGAATAAAATCGATGCTTCATTGGGATGTAAACAACGGCATTGCGCGCCGTGCTTGGGCAAGAAATAAAGAAGCCGTAATTGCAATTAAACGCGCCATGGAAATTGAACCAAAGCTTAAAATTACTGTAGCAAGTGAAGTAGACAATAATATTATTGATTCTATTGAATAACAAATAGATAATTGAATTTAAATTATAAAATAACCTTGCAATTTGGAAGTTGTGTTTCCAAATTGCAAGGTTATTTTATATATTTGTGCCATGATAATACGGAAAGCGATACAAGAAATTTCGGAGTTGATGGAAGATTTCCCGGTAGTTGCGATTGTTGGTCCAAGGCAAGTCGGAAAATCGACTTTGGCAAAAGCAATCGAAAGCAATCGGGAGAAGATTTATATTGACCTAGAAAATCCTTCCGATCGCGTTCGCCTCGAGGACCCGGTTCTCTTTTTTGAGACCAACCGCGACAAGCTAGTCATCTTGGATGAGATTCAGTTTGTGCCCGATTTATTTCCGGTTATTCGAAGTATGGCCGATAAATATTCTGAAAACGGGAGGTTCCTCGTTTTGGGTTCGGCCTCACCCGATTTGTTAAAGCAAAGTTCAGAGACCTTGGCCGGAAGAATTGCTTATTTGCAGTTGCGGCCGTTTTCGCATGGTGAATTAGAGAATGAAACGGACTTTAGTTGGCAGCAATTGTTGCTTCGTGGCGGATTTCCGAAAAGTTATTTGGCAAGAAACGACAGTGCTAGTCTAACCTGGAGAAATCAGTTTATTCAAACCTTTTTGCAGCGCGATTTAGCTTCTTTGGGATTTAATTTAAACCCTGCTGGAATGTATAATTTATGGATGATGTGTGCGCATTATCATGGCAGAATTCTCAACCATAGTTCATTAGGTAATTCGCTCGGATTGAGCAATCATACAATACGTAATCATATAGAAATTCTGAAAGGAACCTTTATGGTGGATGTCTTACAACCTTGGCTCCCTAATCTTTCGAAACGTTTGGTAAAATCGCCAAAGTTGTACATATCCGATTGCGGAATTTTACACGCTTTATTATCGGTGAGAAGCTTTTCGGATTTACTTGGAAATCCACAAGCAGGTTTTGCCTGGGAAGGATTGATTTTACAAACCATGCGCACTCAATTACCCGCCGAATGGAACATTTACTATTTATCGACTGCAGCTCAAGCTGAAATTGATTTTATAGCTGTTAGAGGCAATCAAGTGCTAGCTATTGAATGCAAGTTTTCTACAAGCCCAACGTTGAGTCGCGGCGCTAAAGAATTAATCAAGGACTTGAATTTTGAGCAGGTCTTGATCGTGAGTCCCGTTGACGGCGCATTTCCATTAAGCAAGGGCGTTGAGGTGCTTTCTTTGCAGCGATTTTCGGATAGATTGTGGACCGAAATGTATCAATAAACTAAGATTTGCGCCAGCGATTGAAGCCATTACCGGTTTTGAGCCGAAGGTGAAAAAGCAGTAGAGGCGAAAAGCGCGGTTCAGGCGCCCCAATTAGCGAAGCTTCAATTGTTGTCTTTCGCGGGGTTCGGATCCGATTTCGAGTTTATTGAG
>CAXNNF010000025.1:0-8532 GCA_964203455.1 Bacteroidia bacterium | reverse complement strand
AATGGACCACAAACACTTCGTTTAAACCAGATTGATAACCTTCCTGAAACAGCTCAAATAATTTTGGAAGACACAAAATTGGGTATTTTCCAAAATCTTCGCAACAATCCAGATTATGCGTATACGTTCGACACCACAACGGATGTATTGCGTTTCCGCTTGCATTTCAAACCGGAAGTAATTTTGCTTGCGGCAACCGAAAGTTGTGTTCAAAACGACGGTGAAATCATCATCAATAGTGCATCTGCATCCACTTGGAATTATTCTGTGACCAATCAAAACGGTGAAACAGTTTCGGAAGGCACGAACTTTAGCGGAAGCCAAACCATTCATAACTTAGCAGGTGGCTTGTATTTCGTGTCGATGAATAATCAATTTGGAAGCAACATCAATCAAGCAATTGAAGTAGCTGAGGGTGCTGCTATAACTGCAATCATTGGATCGAATGGAACACAATTCCCAATATATGATGCAACAGTTGTGTTTAATGCAACAGTTCAAGGTGCTAGCGATATGACTTGGGATTTTGGCGATGGAACTATTGTAACAGGTGTTCTTAGTCCAGTGCATGTGTATACTGCGCCGGGAACTTATACGGTAACGTTTATCGCTTCTAACGCAACATGTATGGATGTTAAAACAACGTTCATAACCGTGCAAGATTTCACAACAGGAATAGATCAAGCGGGCACGGAAGTGTTCTCCATATTCCCGAATCCGGCAAACGCCATTACCGATATTCGCCTTCGTTTACCTGAACGTGAAGAAGCTTTGATAATTAATGTTTTAGATGCAGCTGGAAAACTAGTAAAAACCTTCAATTTCAACAGCGTAGAAAAACAAGCAAGCTTGCAAATCAATGTTGAAGATTTGGCAACTGGTGTGTATCAATTATTGCTCACCGGAAATTCATACAGTTCATCGGCTCGCCTCAACATAGTTCGATAATTGAATAATCATTCCATAAAAAAAGAGGCTAATTTTCATTAGCCTCTTTTTTTTGCGATTAACTTTTCCTAACTCTCTTGCCTCTTACTTTTTCAAACTAAAACGAACTGGCATTTTAAAACGAACAGGAACTTTTTGTCCGCCTTGAATTCCTGCTTTCCAAATAGGCATCTTTTTCACAACACGAATTACTTCATCATTAAAACCTATCGATGGCGAACGCAAGATTTCAATTTGATCAATTGCTCCATTGCTATTCACTACAAACGAAACAAAAACAACACCCGTAATGCCATTCTCCCGCTCGTAAACTGGGAAATGTAAATTCTTACTAAAGAATCCAAAAAGTGCTTCTTCTCCTCCAGGAAATTCAGGCATTACTTCGGCAACATCAACAGCTTCTGGTTTCTTTCCATTTCCGCCACCCTCGGGATCCTTACCTTTTCCATCGCCACCACCAATAGGCAAAACAGGACCGGGACCACCTTTCCCATTGGGATTGTATTCGGCACTATCGTTCTTGATTTCCTTTTTTTCAGGTTGAATAATTGGAGTAACTGTTGGTGTTGGCGTTGTATTTTGCTTGTTTAATTTATCTGAACCAGCCGGAGGAATTACATTTTTCTCGGAAGACTTAGGCGCTTCCGGTTTATCAGGAAGTTCAATTTCCAGGATTTTAAATTCGTGCTTCTCTGCCAATTTTTTATTGATGTCTGCAATAGAAGGAACATAACTATTACCCGTTAAATACATGGCGGTAACAATGGAAAGTACAAAACCGGCTGAAAAGAAAAAACCGGTGATTACATTGCGGTCATAATCGCGGCGAATGGCAAATGCACCATAAGCGCGATTGCGGTTTTCAAATACAATCTCATCCAGAGAAAGCTTCGATTGGTTGTGGTTTTCGGTTTGCATAACGTTGGATTTTAAAACGAGTATGCAATCATAACGATGAAGGTTCACCTAAAAATATACCTTCATGGGAACAAAAAAATGATCTTATCGGATATTATGCTCTTGGATGGAATTCGGTAATTACCTGACGCAAATATTCGCGATCTAAATGCGTGTAAATTTCAGTGGTGGTAATGGATTCGTGCCCCAACATTTCTTGCACAGCGCGCAAATCGGCCCCACCTTCTACAAGCGAAGTAGCAAAAGAATGACGAAAAGTATGTGGACTAATCGATTTCTTGAGGTTGATTTTCATGGCTAGTTCTTTAATCATGATAAAAACCATCACCCGACTCAAGCGACTTCCCCGACGGTTTAGAAAAACGATATCCTCCTCCCCTACTTTAACAGGAATATGCACTCGGCAATTATCGAGATATTCAATAATCCTCTTTCTTACCAAGGAACCTGCAGGAACAATACGTTCCTTATTTCCTTTTCCAATGACTTTCACAAATTCGGCATTGAAATGCAAATCGGAAATTTTCAAGTTTACCAATTCCGACACGCGCAGTCCACAACTGAACAAGGTTTCCAAAATGGCTCGGTTTCGTTCTCCCTCGGGTTTGCTCAAATCGATTGCGGCAATTAAATTGTCGATGTCTTGAATATCGAGTGTATCGGGAAGTTTGCGGCCCAACTTGGGTGCATCGAGTTGATCGCATGGGTCGGTATTGATGATATTTTCGAGCAAGAGGTATTTGTAAAAGGCACGCAATCCAGAAATCATTCTTGCTTGCGATGTCGGTAACATCCCCAATTCGGCAGCCCATTTAACCAAGCCTTTCAAATGTTCGGCTTCCACTTTTTCGGGCGATACCGACATGCCATGTACTTCAAAAAACTGAATAAGTTTATCTACATCTCGCACGTACGCTTCAACAGAATTAGGCGAAAGCGAACGTTCCAATTTAAGGTATGCTTTGAATCCTTTAATTGATGAGGACCAGTCCATTTCTTATGTACTTTTGAGGCAAGATGAAATTACATATCATTAACGGACCAAATTTAAACCTTCTTGGCATTCGCGAACCAGAGATTTATGGAACGCAAGGATTTGATGCATTTTTTGAACAGTTGCAAACCGAATTTCCTGATCATGAAATCAGCTATTTCCAAAGCAATGTGGAAGGCGAACTCATTAACAATTTGCAGGCAGTTGGTTTTTCGGCTGATGGAATTATTCTAAATGCAGGTGCATACACGCATACTTCCATTGCTATTGGCGATGCAGTTTCTGCAATAAAAACACCTGTTCTTGAAGTGCATATCTCAAACGTGTTTTCCCGCGA
Organism: Bacteroidia bacterium; assembly: GCA_964203455.1. Lineage (GTDB taxonomy): Bacteria > Bacteroidota > Bacteroidia > M30B66 > M30B66 > CALQRR01. The sequence continues at coordinate 5,335 of CAXNNF010000025.1, read as the reverse complement.
AGAATTCCGACATGTTAGTTACATTGCGCCCAAAGCCATTGGAATTATCTCGGGCTTGGGATTAAATGGATACCGCTTAGCGATTTTGCATTTTCTTTCTTCAAAAAAGTAAAAAAATAAAAATCGATTGATTTTGAATTTATATCTGGATAATTAATTGATGAAAAACATCCTCCTAAGCAAAGTTCGGCATTTACCAAAAATTCAATTCAATATTCAGGATGATTCTGTTGAAATTTCAATTGTCGAACATGCTCAAGAACAAACGCAACTTGTATTCAGATCAATTTCGCCAGACGATTATATTGAACTAGGCAAACATTTCCATGTTCGAAAAACTGAATTTGAAGAAATTCAAAAAGAAATTGATAACACACGCACCTTACTTGCTTTAAAGAAACAGGAACTTCAGAATTTAGAAAACAATCTGCTTGGTTCATTTTTCAATAAAACGGAGATAAAAAAAGTAACGCAAGAAGTTTCCGAAACAACAACACTATTAAATTCCTTAATCGAAGTTCAACAAACAATTCGGGTCGAAATCAATTTCAACCTTGGAAGTGAACAATCGGAGTTTTATAATCAAGCCATTGCATCGTTTCAAAAGTTAATTCAATCAGATAAAATTTGGAGCATTGCAGATACCATCGAAAATGAATCTGGGCAAGCTAAGCAATTGGTTGATCGTAGAATAGTCGATTTCAACTACAACCCAATCAATTTTTTCAATTCATCATATCAGCCCATTATATTCCGAACATATTCGGATACGTTCATTTGCATTTATCCTGCATTTGTATTGGTTTTCAATGATAATAAACCCCCATTTTTAATTCCAATAAACCAATTGAGTTTCCTTTTTGCCTCCCAACGTTTCATGGAAAACGAGGTTGATATTCCAAAGGACTCCAAAATCATTGATCAAACCTGGTCCGAATTAAATAACGATGGATCTAAAAACCTACTTGCTCAAAATAACAAGAGCATTCCTATTGTGGAATATGGAAACATCGAAGTAATCGCTCGCGGATTTAAACTGAAAGAAGAGTTTCATATAAGTAATTTCAGTGCTGCCGAAGCATCTGCACTTGCTGTTCAATCGTTTTTAAAAACCTTCGATACAACAATAACCCCAGCATTATCTAAAAATGAGTTTGAACAAATTAAATCCTTTGCCGATAAGCACCTTTTAGTATACTCGAATCTAGAAAAGCAGCAGGACGCCTTGTTTGAATTGTATAAGAAGTCAAACATCAAAGAATTTCCATTTACTATTCCGATGGAGATGCTCGAATATTTCTTCTTGCTCGATTTGATGAGCTGCTTTAAAATATCGTCAAACATCGAGAAAACGAAGTCGAAAGAATCGTTTGTTTTACACTATATCATTGCCAAAAAGAAAGGTTTTGTGGTGGATGATTATGCTCAACATGCTATTTTTTATTCCCCAAAACTCATCGATCAATACAAGAAAATCATCGTTCAATTAGGACCCGAAGCAGATGAGGCAATCGAAGCCGAAACAACCTTGTACTTATCAACTTTGTTAAACCTATTTAATAAAGATTTGGATATCGAATACCGATCGAGTTTGTATCGCTTTGCTTCCATTGTTGTAAAGATTGATGGAAAAGTGAGCCAAAAGGAAGAAGCTGCCTTGAAACGAATCATGGTTAGTCCTCCAGAAAATACCGAACTTTCTCAGGTAGAACATATCCCAACAATTGATGAATCGAACGACACCTCCGTAGAAACAGCATTGCAAGCATTGAATGAATTAACGGGTTTGACTGCTGTAAAAGCCGAAATTAATACCTTTATTAATTTCATCAAAGTGCAAAAGGCGCGCGAAGAAACTGGACTTAAAACTACATCGCTTTCCTTGCACATAGTTTTTACAGGAAATCCAGGTACAGGAAAAACCACTGTGGCGCGCATTGTTGCACAGATTTATAAAGCTCTTGGCGTTTTAACTCAAGGTCAATTAATTGAAACCGATCGTTCTGGATTAATTGCTGAATACGTTGGACAAACAGCTGTGAAAGTGAATACGACTGTCGATTCGGCATTGAATGGCGTTTTATTTATCGATGAAGCGTACTCGATTGTGGGCGATAAAGATGATAGCTTTGGTAAAGAGGCCGTTTCAACCTTGATTAAACGCATGGAAGACGATCGTAAGAATTTGATTGTCATTCTTGCAGGTTATACAGAGCAAATGAATACGTTTATTGAAACTAATCCAGGTTTCAAATCGCGTTTTAATCGATACATTGATTTTTCGGATTATACCCCAGAAGAGTTATTGGCAATATACAACAGCATGAGTCTAAAGCTTGATTTTGTGTTGACTGATAAAGCCAAATTGAAATTGGAACAAGTGCTTAAGGATGCTTACACAAACCGAGATGAAACATTTGGGAATGGACGGTATGTGCGTAACTTATTCGAGAAGTCGATGGAGATGCAAGCCAACCGCATCGCTGGCATTGGAAAACTGACCAAAGATTTATTGCGCACCATTGAAGAAATAGACATTCCGGATTGATAGATTTGCATTTAAAATGAAACGATATTTTATTTCTGGAATTGGAACAGGTGTTGGAAAAACGGTCATGAGCGCAATACTCTGTGAAGCATTGCAAGCCGATTATTGGAAACCGATTCAAGCCGGCGATTTGGAAAATTCCGATACACTAACTACCAAAGGTTTGGTTTCGAATTCCAAAACCCATTTTCACAAAGAAGCTTATCAACTTCCCTTTGCACTTTCGCCGCATGCTTCGGCCGAGAATGCTAGGATGGAAATAGATATTTCTCAAATTCAAGTTCCCCAGACAAACAATACTCTTGTCATTGAAGGCGCCGGCGGCTTGATGGTTCCAATCAATTACGAAACTTTATACATCGATTTATTGCCGCTTTGGAATGTAGAAGTCGTATTGGTTTCGCGGCACTATTTGGGTAGCATAAACCATACATTACTCAGCGCGGAACTTTTAAAACAACGCAACATTTCGGTAAAAGGCATTGTTTTTAATGGCGATGAAAATCATCAAAGCGAAAAAGTTATTTTGAAACTCTCTGGTTTGAAAATGCTGGGACGAATTCCCGAAACATCCAACATCGACAAACATTTTATTCAAACTCAGGCCTCAACATTTTCGAACCTATGAATTTGAGTCAACGCGATAAAGCCGTTATCTGGCATCCTTTTACACAGGCTCAAACTGCAAAAGATCCTATTGCAATTGTTAAAGCAGAGGGCATTTGGTTGTATGCCGAAGATGGTCAACGCTACCTCGATGGAACTTCCAGTTGGTGGGTAAACGCTCATGGACATTGTCATCCATACATAGCGAAGCAAATTGCCCAACAAGCAGCACAGCTTGAACACATCATTTTTGCAGGATTTACTCATGAACCCGCTGTTTTGCTTGCCGAAAAATTAATCGCAGTTCTACCAGGAAATCAATCGCGTATTTTTTATTCCGATAATGGTTCTACGAGTGTGGAAGTGGCACTCAAAATGGCTTTGCAGTTTCATTTTAACAAAGGCGAAGAGCGAACCAAGATTCTAGCATTTTCGAATGCTTACCACGGCGATACATTTGGGGCAATGTCGGTTGGAGCGCGTAATGCATTCAATGCTCCATTTGGAAAATTACTTTTTGAAGTGATACATGTGGATGCTCCTGAACAAGGCAATGAAGAAAGCTGCATTGAAGAATTTCGCAACATTTTAAGTATTGAAAAACCCGCTGCATTTATATTCGAACCGCTTGTTCAAGGGGCAAACGGAATGCGTATGCATAGTGCAAATGTATTAAGTGAACTCATTGCACTTTGTCGTGAACATGGAGTTTTAACCATTGCCGATGAGGTATTCACCGGATTTTATCGTACCGGAAAACGCTTTGCATGTGACCATCTCATTCATCAGCCCGATATCATGTGTTTATCGAAAACACTTACCGGTGGAACTTTGCCTTTAGGCGTTACAGCCGCTCCCGAATTTGTGTACGATGCATTTTTAAGTAACGATAAGTACAAAACTTTTTTTCACGGACATTCATTTACAGCTAACCCCATTGCTTGTCGGGCTGCTTTGGCCTCGCTCGAATTGTTGCAAAAACCAGAATGCTTGATCAATATTCAGCAGATTGTATTGAAACATAAACAATTTGCCGATGAATTAAAAGGCCATCCTCGAATTGCAGAAATACGAGTAATCGGAACCATTATAGCGATTGAGTTAAAGTCCGATGAGGAAAGAGGCTATATGAATCCTGTTTCGGAACGTATTACCGAGTTTTTTCTTGCTCGAAATATTTACTTGCGGCCACTTGGAAATGTTATTTATTGTACACCTCCATACATTATAACCGAATCGGAGCTGGTAACTGTTTACAATGCAATATGTGCTTACCTCGAGCAATAAATTTTCAAAGCTTCGATTAATTGAGCTCTTATTATTGATATTTTTGCATCATGAAAAAAACGGCATTTGAATCGGATCGTATTGCAGTAAAAGAGAGTCCGGAGGAATTCGAGATTACCATCAGTGGAAAAATTCCTCAAAATCAATTTGTTGTTTTAAGTGCTTGGTTGGTATTATGGACCGTTGCAGGTTTGTATGTGATTACTCAACTTTTTGCACCACAGCCCAATGAAATTCGAATTTTCATTTTCGTTTGGCTCATTTTCTGGGCGTACTTCGAATACAAAGTGGCTACAGCATGGCTTTGGCGAAAGAATGGCCGAGAGATATTTCGAATTCAAAAAGACAAAGCTGAATTGCGTTTCGAACGACCTAGAGGTGGAAAAAGCAATGAATTTAATCCATCAGAAATCGTTAAAATTTCAAATCTTGAACCTCAAAAAGGACTTTTTATAAAAAATTATTTTTCTTCCTTTTGGGTTGTTGGTGGAGAATCAATTTCGATAGAATACCAAGGCAAGTTGTATCTTTTTGGCAGACAAATTTCTCAGCAAGATGCAGAACTTCTTATACGAAAAATTAAAAATCGCTTGAAAATTTAATTGTTTATATTTGTTCTTGATTGCAGATTTTGAATACTGTCTAAAATTTCCTTGTTACGCACTTCCCAATATTGATTCCATGTGATGATGGAATCTTGAATGAGACCATGTGATTTATTGGTTGAGGGATGATGTAATTTTTCGAGTAATTGTATGGCTTTTCTTTTATCACCAGATTCCAATGCCGATTGAATTGATTTGTCTAATTCTATCAGATCTAGGTGTTTGCTTTCATCTTGAAATCGCTCAACGTATATAAAAACTGAAACTAAAAGTAAAATTGGTATAACTA
>CAXNNF010000024.1:0-8574 GCA_964203455.1 Bacteroidia bacterium | reverse complement strand
GCCAAGTAAGCATGTTCACATACAAGATAAATTCGGCAATTATACCAGTAGTAATTTCTCCACTAAAAACTTTTTGACCACCAACATATATTGTAATAAGCGTGCTTAATCCGATGAGCAAAATTATTAATGGGAAGAAAAGAGCATTCGATTTTACAAGTTCAATGTTGCGTTTACGGTATTCCTGCGCTTCTTTGTGAAAAGCTGTTCGGGTAAAATCTTCGCGGTTGTATGCTTTCAATACCCGTATACCCGAAAACATCTCCTGTACAAAAGAAGAAATGGTAGAAAGTTGTTTCTGAACAGCTTCACTCTTTCGAATAATCAAGCTGTTTAACAGATAAATTGCCACTGCTAAAATGGGAAGTGGAACAAGCACATAGATTGTTAACTCCACATTTATTGATAGCATCCTAACCATAATCAACACAAACAAACTAAGTGTACTAATGGCATACATAATAGCAGGACCAACATACATACGCACTTGTCCAACATCTTCGCTGATTCGCGCCATGAGGTCACCGGTTTTGTTTTTCTTATAAAATGCCAGATCCAATTTTTGGTAATGTGCAAAGATGTCGTTCTTTAAATCGAACTCAATTAAGCGCGACATGACGATTATAGTTTGCCGCATAAAAAACATAAATAGACCTTTGATTAAAGCCGATGCAATGACAATAAGACCAAAAATGAGCAACATTTGAAAGAAATTGCTTGCTAAATCTTTCTGTAGATTGGTTTGATCGAATAAAAAATACACTGAAACACCATCCTGCACGAGATCAATTCCTTTTCGCAATACCTCTGCAGGATAAATTGCGAAAATATTGGAAATTGTAACAAACAATGAGCCCAGAAGCAAACGCGTTCTATATCGCCTGAGATATGGATTGAGGAATTTTAATGATTTCATGGCTTCCCGTTGTTTCTAATTTGCGGAGATTGAAAATTCAGCTACTTTTGTTCGACCGCAAGGGGAAAGAGAAAATTTTCCAATGGACAAAAGTATCAAAAATCTCCCGAAAATCCCTTAATCAAATTTCTAACAAAATTCACTCTTATGCCTAATACACAGGAACTCCCGATTGTAAAGGCCGATGCAAAGAGCTCAGTAATCGAAAGCATGCAGGCACTCGGTCACGAACAAGTGGTCCATTTCTATGATCAATCAACTGGCCTTAAAGCCATTATTGCCATTCACAATACCCAACTTGGACCGGCATTAGGCGGAACCCGAATGTGGGCATATTCAAACGAAGCCGAAGCATTAACTGATGTACTAAGACTTTCTCGAGGAATGTCATACAAAGCTGCAATCACTGGTTTGAACCTAGGAGGCGGAAAAGCAGTTATTATTGGCGATGCCAAAACACAGAAATCGGAAGCCCTGATGCGCCGTTTTGGTAAATTTGTGGATGGCCTTTCGGGCCGATACATTACTGCAGAAGATGTAAATGTGGGCACCAAAGACATGGAATACATTGCCATGGAAACACGCCATGTTACAGGACTTCCAGAATTTTTAGGCGGAGGTGGAGACCCTTCTCCCGTTACAGCTTATGGTGTTTACTTAGGCATGAAATCATCGGCCAAAGAAGCTTATGGAAATGATAGTTTAGAAGGCAAAAAGATTGTCGTTCAGGGAATTGGAAAAGTCGGGTATCATTTAGTAGGGTATTTGGCAAAAGAAAATGCCATTATCTATGTAAACGATATTAATGAAGACAATTTAAAAGCCGTTGCGGCCGAATACAAAGTACAGATTGTGGATTCAGCAAGCATGTTCGATTTGGATATCGACATTTATGCACCATGTGCCTTGGGAGCAACAATCAATGATGCTTCTCTCGAAAGACTTCGTTGTTCTATTATTGCTGGAGCTGCTAATAATCAGCTTGCCGATGAAACGATACACGGATTACTTTGTCAGCAGAAAGGCATTTTATACGCACCCGATTTTCTAATCAATGCGGGAGGATTAATCAATGTTTCCATCGAACTTGAAGGATATAACCGAGATAGAGCCATGCGCACAACAGAGAACATTTATGCTTCGGCTCAAAATGTTTTCCGTATTGCAAAAGCAGAAAACATCTCAACTAATAATGCAGCCAAGCGTCTCGCCGAAAAACGGATGGAAGAAATAGGTCGCATCAAACTTTCGTTTTAATTAAAAACATGCTCAACAGAAGGCATATCCGTGAAAAGGTAATGAAGACGCTTTATGCGTTCTTCCAATCAGAAAATAACCAGGTTGTTATTGGTGAAAAAGAGTTGTTTCATAGTATCGACAAGGTGTATGAAGTTTACCTTTATTACATGGCATTAATGCCCGATGTGAAGCATTTCGCGGAAGGTTTTCTATTCGATCGCTCTCAAAAAATGCTACCTACAAATGAAGATTTGAATCCCAAATTGAATTTTGTTAATAATCGCATCATTACAGCAATTTCCGATCACATTGAATTGAGTCAGCGACTTACCAAGCATAAAATCTCTTGGGATGGGCATGAGGAAATGATTAAGAAATTGTATTACAATTTTAAGGATGATTTGAAATTCAGAGAATATTTGGAGGCCGAAACGCCTGGATTTGCTGAAGACAAAGAGATTATAATGCATTTGATGGAAACCTATATTTTCCCTTCAGAAGCATTGGAAGAATTTTTCGAAGAGCGAAGTATATATTGGCTCGATGATATTCATTTGATGCAAACAGGAATTTTGAAAAAGATCAAAGGCATCAAAGAAGATTCGAGCGAACCTTTTAAACTTCAACCCTTGCATAAAGAGGCTGAACTAGATCGAAAATTCGCAAGTGATTTATTCCGTTTAACGATTTTGAAAAGCGAAGAGTTCCAGAAGGAAATTGCCAAGCGTACTCAAAACTGGGAAATTGACCGTGTAGCCAAAATGGATGTAATTCTCATGAAAATGGCTATCTGCGAACTAACTGAGTTCACTTCAATACCCGTAAAAGTTACGCTTGACGAGTACATCGAACTTTCGAAAGATTATAGTAGTCCGCAGAGCAAGACCTTTATTAACGGAATCTTAGATAAGATCGTCATCGATTTTAAGAAAGACAAGCGCATCGCCAAAGCCGGAAGAGGATTGGTTGAATAATTAATCAACCTTCACAAACATCACGAATGGCTTTTAGAAAAATGTCGCAGGCCACGTGAATTTCTTCTTCTGTTATGGTCAAAGGTGGAGCCATTCGCAAGCAATGGTCGGCAAATAGGAACCAATCGGTAATGAGTCCAAGCTCCATGCAGCGCGTCATTACAGGCAATGCAATTTCATTCGAACCTAAATTAAGTGCGAGTAAAAGCCCTTTTCCATGAATGGCTTTTATGTTGGGATGAACCATCCGATTTCGGATAATCGCTTCTTTCGATGCCGCTTGATTTATAAATTTCAAATCGGATAGAATTTCAAATACAGCCGAAGACGCTGCACAACAAACCGCATTTCCGCCAAATGTTGTTATGTGCCCAAGGATGGGTTGATTTGTAAAGGCAAGCATGTGTTCTTTTGATGCAACGAAAGCGCCGATTGGTAGTCCACCGCCCATGCCTTTTGCCATTAAAATGATATCTGGCACAACACCCGAATGTTCAAGTGCGAAAAATGCACCCGTACGCCCGAATCCTGTTTGTATTTCATCGAAAATAAGTATTGTGCCCATTTCTGTACATTTATTTCGAAGTGCGATTAACCAGGCAGAATCAGGAACGTAAGCTCCCGCTTCTCCCTGAATTGGCTCAACAATGACGGCCGCTGCTTTCGAAGAGATGAAATCCAGTGAATCAAAATCATTGTAATTTAAAATGCGGACATCGGGCAACAAAGGACGATACGCTTGCTTGAAAACCTCACTCCCCATAACACTGAGTGCTCCGTGAGAACTTCCATGGTAGGCATTTTTGAAACTGATTAACTCTGTTCTTCCGGTTAAACGTTTTGCCAATTTCAAAGCACCTTCAGTAGCTTCTGAACCTGAATTAACAAAATATACTGAATTGAGCGATTCAGGTAAAACAGAAATAATTGCTTGCGCCAATTTCACTTGCGGACTTTGAACAAATTCGCCATACACCATCACATGCATGTATTCCTCCGCTTGTTTTTGAATTGCTTTTATAACATGCGGATTACAATGCCCAACATTACTCACAGAAATCCCAGAAATGAAATCGATATAACGTTTCCCTTGGGTATCAAAAATAAAAACACCCAATGCCTTTTCCACTTCAAGCATGGGAGGAAACGGAGATGTTTGGGCAACATGTTGTAAAAACAACGTACGCAGCGGCAAGCTAGAATTCATGCCTGCAAGATGCGAAGAAAACTAAAACGGGTTAACAAATTCGACGTTACTTGAAGAAGGGCGAATGCTGATAACAGGAATTTTTGAATGATTTACAACTTGCTGAGCATAAGGCCCCATGAAAAAACCTGTAGAATTAACTTCTTGTTCATTCATGATGATGATTAAATCGGCTTTCATTTCAGCGGCATACTCCATGGTTGCATTGGCAATATTCTCACAATACAAGGTAGTTAAAGTAAATTCTACATCCTGTTCATGAAGAAAATCATCTACTTGTTTCATTTTCATCCGGAATTTGGCGTTGATCTCTTCATCGTTATGATCATGAGATCGCAAGCCACAAATGTGAATAGTTGCATTATACAATCGAGCTAACTTTATGGAAAGACCCAATTTCTCTCTCGAATAAAATGAATTATCTATTGGAACAACGATATTCTTAAACCCAACCGGGTGACCACTTTCTTGAATACAAAGAACAGGGCAAGCGGCATCGGAAACAATTCTAAAAGCGTTGCTGCCCATAAAGAACTCGCGAAGTCCCGAAACTCCATGGGTTCCCAGGATGATGATATCGGCATAAATTTCTTCTGCAACCCTAACAACTTCTTCGCGAACACGACCCGATGTGATCAATGTTGAAACTTTGACTCCTTCTTTTTGAGATATCTCATCGGCAATCTTATTCAATTTGGACTCAATAACACCCGCCAATTTTGCCTCTTGAGTTTCATCAAATTCCATTTCAGGAAGATTAACCCGAAATGCAAACGATGATACAACATGTAACAACGTAATTTCCGAGTCGAGCAAACGGGCCATTTTTACTGCATGCTCCAAAGCCAAATTGGCCGTTTCAGAGAAGTCGGTAGGAATCAGAATTCGTTTAATAGCAAGATTTCGCATAATGTCGGGGATTAATTGAACAATTGGTATTAGAACAAATATAACCTTTTAAGTAAAATTGTCAATGCAAAAAGCCTTGCAAATAAAGCATTTTGCTTTGATGTTTAGTGTCTGCTTTTTCTTTACTAGATTAAACGAATGCTACATGATAGTGTATCGTTTAAAGCAATTAGAATCTGTGATGAAAAGTCGATAGGAACTAGCCGTATTTTTTTTGTTGTGTTCAATCGGAATGTTTACTTTGAATCGCATAAAATTAATTTATCAAACGTGAAGACACTGCCCAGTTCTGAATTGGTTATAAACCCGGAAGGAAGTATTTATCACCTGCAAATTTTTCCCGATCAACTTGCTGACAATGTAATCGTTGTAGGTGATCAAGCTCGCGTTCCAACGATCTCTAAGTTCTTCGATTCTGTTGAATGTCGCATTCAAAATCGTGAATTCGTAACGCATACAGGTTCGTATCGCGGCAAAAGAATCTCAGTTATCTCGACAGGAATTGGCACTGATAATTTGGATATTGTGATGAATGAGATGGACGCACTTGTGAATATCGACCTAAAAACACGCACAATCAAACCCGATTTAAAGTCGCTCAATGTTGTTCGTATAGGAACTTCGGGAACAATTATTAAAGAAATTCCGGTTGGAAGTTTTGTGGCGAGTTCGCACGGATTGGGATTTGATGGCTTATTGCATTTTTATCAGTTTCGTGAAAATGAACGCGAACAAATTCTGTTGAATGCGATTTTAAAACAACTGCAATTACCCGATTCGATCAATCGTCCATACATTGTTGAAGCCGACCCCACATTACTTGAGAAAGTGAGTCCGGGATGTGTTATTGGGATCACAGCTACTGCTTGTGGTTTTTACGGACCTCAAGGCAGAACGCTCCGACTGACACCTGCCATTCCAGATTTAAACGAACGCATGATGGGATTTTCTTCCGGGGATTTGAGGATTTCTAATTTTGAAATGGAAACTTCTGCATTGTATGGATTGTCAAGGCTAATGGGACATCGAGCAGCGACCGTTTGTGCAATTATCGCGAATCGTGCAACACTCGATTATGCAGAAGACCATAAAGCGATGATCGACAAATTGATTGTAAATGTATTGGATCAATTAAGTGCTTAATGGAACAGCAAAACGATAAATCGCTGAGGGCCATGATTCTCTTGTTGGAAGATCCCGACGAACATGTGTTCACAGAAATTCGCGGTCAACTTTTATCCATGGGGAACGAGGTAATTCCTGCCTTGGAAAATATCTGGGAATCGACTTTCAACAATACCTTACAATCGCGGATAGAGGACATTATTCAGAAAATCCAATTCAATTCAACCTCCGAGGAACTGAAACTTTGGGCGGCCACAGGCGGAATTGATTTATTGCAAGGAACAATTTTAATTGCCCGTTATCAATATCCCGATTTGGACGAAGAGCATATTCGAAATCAAATTGAGATGATTCGAAAAGATGTTTGGTTGGAGCTGAATCCAAATTTAACTGCCTTCGAAAAGGTTCGGGTGATAAATCACATTCTTTTTGATGTCTATCATTTTACTGGAAATACAAGCAATTATCACGCACCACAAAACTCATACATAAACAATGTACTGGAAAGCCACCGGGGAAATCCATTGCTTTTGAGCATTTTATATTCCTGTATTGCACAAGGATTGAACATTCCAATTTATGGGGTAAATCTGCCCGAGCATTTTATTTTGGCCTACCGCGATGAATTAATAATTCGCGATTCGGAAGAAGAAGAAGAGCCCATTTTATTTTACATAAATCCATTTAGTAAAGGCGCTGTTTTTAGTCGACGTGAAATAGACACCTTTTTAAAACAATTAAAACTCGAACCCAATCGGATATTCTACGAAAGTTGCAGCAATGTAGAAATCATTAAGCGCCAAATCCGGAATTTAATTACAGCTTACGAAAAGCTCGGTTATCCGGATAAAGTTGTCGATTTAAAAGAGCTTTTGAACACCATTAATTATCACGCCGATTCTTCTTACTAACCGACTGGGGTAGTTTAAGCAGTTGTCCCCGTCGAAATTTTCTCTTCATTTTAGAATAGGGAACTTCAGGTTCAGGCTCCTTTTTAATTTCCCAAACCCAACCTTTCGAAATAGATAATTGACGATAAAATTGTAATGCCCCTTCGTTTAGTGATGAAGTAGGAATGGCAATTAACGTAGCCAATTCTGTCCAATTTGTAGTATATCCAAACATCTCAATATCGTGAATAGCAAAACTCAATCGTTCGAGATGTTGTTTCCTTTTCAATTCTAATTGAATACTATCGGACGTAATACCAGTAATTCTTCCTCGAAGCGGTAAAAACGAAGTATCGTTTTTCAATTTAAAAATTAATCCTTTATTGACAGTAAAAACAGGCCGCCGTTTTTTTTTCGGATGGTGAAATTGAAGCCGATACATTGAATAATTGGCCGTTGAATTTAAGCGATCGGCATCTTCCAAGAGAAAACCATATGTATCGGCATACGGAATCTCATATTCTTGTTTATCGGTTGGGTCTAACGTTCTGAATACTATGATTGAATCATTTACTTGCAGAATATAACAATCCAAAAAACCATCCTCGTTTCTTAAGAAAATCTGATCCTGAGCAAAAACATTGCTCTGAATAAAGAAAATAACAACCAAAAGAAATAGTCGAAAACCGCGAATCATAAAACTTCATACAAAGGTAATCGGAATACTATAAAGACATTGTATTTTCGTTGACTAGAAAAACACGTATGTCCTCACAAATTCTCGATTCATCCCAATCGCACCAAAAACTTCAACGCATTGCCCTCGAAATTTTAGAAAGAACGAGTTCGCGCGAACACATCCTTTTAGCGGGAATTCAATCGAGTGGTTTTGCTTTGGCCAAATTGATTGCTGGTTACCTGAATAATTTTTCTGGGAAGCATTTTACCGTCTATTCGGTTCAGATAAACAAACCCAATCCGCTTCAAAATGAAGTAAAAACCGACATTGATTCGGAGCTATTAACGGGTGCTACATTGATATTAATTGACGACGTTCAAAATTCAGGAAGAACACTCGCGTATGCATTGAAACACTTTTTGAACTACCCGGTTTTGTCAATACAAACCTGCGTGTTGGTAGATCGACGCCATAATTTTTTCCCTGTAAAAGCAGATTATATTGGACTTTCCCTATCTACAACTTTGCAAGAGCATGTTCAGGTTGAAGTTTTGGGAGAAGAGGTAACCGTTACGCTTCGTTAATATTTAACGCATTCACTTTTTCCACTAGTCTGTCGATATTGATTGAGAGTC
>CAXNNF010000023.1:0-8834 GCA_964203455.1 Bacteroidia bacterium | reverse complement strand
TCAATGCTTGTTCATCGATATTGATTGAATGCAACTTCGACCAAGAATAGGCATCTCCTAAATGCAGAGTTGCAAACAAGGTATCCTGTTGTTTAAATTGACTATCAACGCTTGCCGTTAAATATCCTTCTTCATGCAATGAATTCAGAAAGTCGGAAAGCGATTTAGCTCTTCCTGTCTCCGAGGTATAGGTTGATTTTGGTTGCGACTTGGGAATTTTCTTCCCTGAATTCTCTGCTATTTTTAAATAGAATTGTTGTGCATTCAAGTGCACTGTCAATAAACAGAAAAATAGAATTCGGAAAGCCATATTAAGGTAAACTCCAATCGATGGGTGTTAAACCTTGATCGAGCAAAATCTTATTAGTATGACTAAAATGTCGGCAGCCGAAAAATCCGTTATATGCTGAAAGTGGTGATGGATGAGCTGCTTTTAAGACAAAATGTTTAGTGTTATCGATGAGCTTTTCTTTAAGCTGAGCGGGTCTTCCCCAAAGCAAAAATACCAAACCTTTGCGTTTTTCAGATAATGACCGAATAGTCTTATCAGTGAACGTTTCCCAACCTTTCCCCTGATGAGAAGCGGGTGATGATGCACGAACCGTAAGTGTTGTATTGAGCAACAATACTCCTTGACTTGCCCAACGAGTTAGATCACCTTCACGACCCACTTCAACAGCAAGATCCGATTTAATTTCTTTGAAAATATTACCCAAAGACGGCGGTGATTTTACACCAGGAGAAACCGAAAAACAAAGTCCGTTTGCTTGCCCGGGTCCGTGATATGGATCTTGTCCAACGATAACCACTTTTACTTGATTGAATGGTGTATGATTGAATGCAGAAAAAATCTGACTTCCTGGAGGATAGATGGTTTGTTCGGCTTGTTCTTTCAGCAAGAATTCCTTGAGTGCTGCGAAATAAGGTTGTTGAAATTCATCGCCCAAGGCAAGCTTCCAACTCTCTTCAATACGTGGTTCAACACGGGTGCTTGACATAATCTTGAATTTATACAAACATACGGATTCGGGAAGTGAATATGAACCAACAATTCACGAGAAGCTCTTTCATTTTTAAAAAATTAGAAAACAAAATTTATTTTTTTGCGTATCGCAATTATTCAAAACGATTCCTAAGTTAGGAACGTATATTTTCTTACTTTTGCGACGAATAAATTCAAAATGATCCGACTCTTAACATTCATCTTAGTTGCTTTATTCATTGGAGCATCTTTAGTTTCTTGCAGAACTAAGAAAGTAGACTGCCCTGCATACGGTAAGCAAGTCGAACGTTCAACTTCCAAAACAGCTTAATGATTGAATGGCTTTCCTTGGAAAAGAAGCAGCAGTTGGATGAAATCGTACAATTATCAAACGATGTTCATGTTGATGCCGTAGCTATTTTCAAACATAGTACACGATGTTCCATCAGTTCAATGGCAAAAAATCGTCTCGAACGAAGTTGGAATCCAGGCGACAAAAACATTCCAGTTTATTTTCTCGACCTTATATCGTTCCGTCAACTGAGTAATGAGATTGCCATCAAGTTTGATTTGATCCATGAATCGCCACAGCTTTTGCTTATTCAGAAAGGCGAATTGAAATTTCATGCATCACATTCTGCTATATCAGCTGCAATAATCGAAGAACTTTAATTTAGAACTCGAACGAAATCGCTTGAATAATATCGGGATGGAGACTTAATCCAACCGGACAAGTTAGCGCTGCTCGTTCTAGAATTTTCTTTTGATGATCGTTTAATGATTTATCAAATCCCCAAAATCGAATTTCAATTTTCTCTATTCTACGAGGAGCTGAAGACATAAATTTTGTCACCTCTGCTTCTATACCTAAGAATGGAATTTGATGCGTATTTGCAGCGATACCCATGAGTGTTAGCATGCATGCAGATAAGGCAGCACAAACCGAATCGGTTGGAGAAAATGCTTCCCCTTTCCCTTGGTTATCTATGGGAGCATCTGTAATTAGAATGGAACCTGATGCAAGATGCTTTTGTTCAGTTCGTAAATTTCCAAGATATCGTGAATGAATAGTTGGCATAGTTAACGTTGGATTAAATCTATTGTATCTTTGTCAAGATGGCTCAAACATACCAAATTCCAACTTGCTATAGAACATTTCGATTGAAAATGTTAATGGCCTTGTTGTTTGGATGTTTCATAAGCACCCAAAATTTATCTGCACAGATTGTTGCAAGCGTTGACGAGACGGGAATTCTTTATTCCAAAGTCAGTCATTCGGGATTTATGCTTCATAGCAGCGGTTTAGGCATCAATTATAGAAAAGGAAAGCATCTTACGGGATACAGTTATTTATTGAAAGATTTTGCATTACTCACCATGCGACATCCCAAAGAAGTAAAGACAATTAATCCATACAGCGACAATAACGGAGGATTTATTTATGGGAAACTCAATTCGGTTATAATCGCTAGAACAGGAATTGGCAAGCAGAAAACCATCAATGAGCGAGGCGATCGTGGTGGGGTAGAATTCTCTTATGGGTTTTATGGAGGAGCATCTTGGGGAATTGCAAAACCAGTTTATTTAACCATTTACAATTTCGATGATTTTAAAGGTGTGACTGAAAGTGTTGAGCTCTATAATCCGGACATTCATTTTCCTGACAACATTTCGGGCCGAGCATCGTTCTTTAAAGGCATGAGTAAATCGCGCATTTATCCGGGTTTGTATGGAAGCATTCTTTTAAACTTTGAATTTGGAAGAGAACAAGAGAGACTTCGAATGATTGAAACAGGAATCAGCGTAGATGCTTTTGCGAAGCCCATTCCGATGATGGCATTTAACAAAAACAGCAATTTTTTTCTTACCTTTTTTATCCGAATATTAGTCGGAAAGCAATGGAATCAATCATGAGCGAAAGTAAACATTCAGATCCCGAAACATTATTGACACGCAAAAAGAAACCCGATTGGTTGCGCGTAAAATTACCTACAGGTCCCGAATATGCTCAGGTTCGTAAATTGGTTGACGAGCATAAGTTACACACCATTTGTGAAAGTGGTAATTGCCCAAACATGGGCGAATGCTGGGGAGCAGGAACAGCAACCTTCATGATTTTAGGAAATGTGTGCACTCGATCTTGCGGATTTTGCGCTGTAGCTACTGGAATGCCTAGCGCCGTAGATTGGCAAGAACCCGCGCGTGTTGCTAATTCCGTGAAACTCATGAGTGTGAAACATGCGGTTATTACCTCGGTAGATCGTGACGATTTAAAAGATGGCGGTTCCATCATTTGGGTAGAAACTATTCAGGCCATTCGCGATGCAAGTCCTGACACCACACTCGAAACACTCATTCCCGACTTTATGGGGAAGTGGGAAAACCTTCAACGCATCATCGATATTCGCCCAGAAATTGTTTCACATAATCTAGAAACTGTCCGCCGACTTACACGCCAAGTGAGAATCCAGGCTCAATTCGATCGTAGCTTAGAAGTACTTCGCCGTTTGAAAGAAGGAGGTTGTAAAACCAAATCAGGCGTTATGCTTGGCTTGGGAGAAACGGAGCAAGAAATTTATGAGACCATTGATGAACTGGCTGCAAACAAGGTAGATATTTTGACATTGGGGCAGTACCTTCAACCTACACCTAAGCATTTACCAGTTTTTGAATTTGTGACTCCCGATAACTTCGCCAAATACAAAGAGTTTGCTTTGGAAAAAGGATTTCGGTATGTAGAAAGTGGTCCATTGGTTCGTTCATCGTACCATGCAGAAAAGCACCTATTTTAAAATTCGATTAACATAATCGAAACAATTTCTTCGTTCTAATTCATTTATCACAACGATTTTGATTTGTTAATAAATATTTAACAATCAGAAGCAGAAAATACTTGCGTGTTAAATTTACTTAGTGTAGTTTTGACACTTATTATTATTTCTCATAGAAATCATGTCAAAGATTCGGGTAGCAATAAATGGGTTTGGGCGCATTGGGCGTATTAGTTTTAGAGCGATCCTTCAAAAATCGAATATCGAAGTGGTTGCAATAAACGACTTGACGGATGTTGGAACATTGGCTCATTTATTAAAATACGATTCCGTTCATGGTGGACTGGGAACAGATGTTTCTGTTCATGAGAATGTGATTAAAGCAGGAGGACATTCTATGCAAGTTTTTGCAGAAAGAGATCCCGCCAATCTTCCTTGGAAATCCTTGAATATTGATGTTGTGATTGAGTCAACTGGATTTTTTCTTGACAGAGAGTCTGCAGGAAAACATCTGCAAGCCGGAGCAAAAAAAGTAATCATTTCAGCTCCCGCAAAAGGCGATGTTGAAACGATTGTATTGGGTGTGAATGATGAGATTTTAAAAAACAACAGCGACATACTATCGAATGCATCCTGCACAACCAATTGCGCAGCACCTATGGTGAAAATTTTGGATGATTCGTTTGGAGTAGAATCGGGATTATTAACGACCATTCATGCCTATACAGGCGATCAGCGTTTGGTTGATGCGCCTCATAGTGATTTACGTCGTTCGCGTTCGGCAGCATTATCCATTATCCCTACAAGTACCGGAGCTGCAAAAGCCATCGCTTTGATTCTTCCTCACTTGAAAGGAAAACTCGATGGATTGGCCATGCGGGTTCCTGTGCCTGCGGGATCGATGACCGATTTAACAATACAATTGAAAACAGAAGCTAGCATAGAACAAATAAATGCTGCATTTAAAAAAGCGTCAGAAACAACGATGAAAGGTATCTTGGAATATACCGAAGACCCAATCGTTTCTGCCGATATTGTTGGAAATCCACATTCTTGCATTTTCGATGCGAGCCTCACTATGGTGATGGGTCAGACCGTGAAAGTGGTTGGATGGTACGACAATGAAACCGGTTACTCGAGCCGGATTGCCGATTTGATTGAGCGAATGGCGGTTTAATCTGCCTAGCAAATTGGCCTTCATGTTGAACCTGTACTGCATATATAGGTTATTTTGATTTTGGGAAACGGAGATCCTGGTGGCATTGCTAACCAGGATTTTCGATTTTATAATTGCCCTTTCAATTTGATTCGGTTTCATTTAACTTCGTGCTTTTATGATGACACTCTCTTCTACCGAAAAAATTGATGCTGCAAATATTGGATTGATGCTATTGTCCTGCTTGTTAGCATTTATCATCCCATTCGAACTGTTTCTATTTTCATACGCAGTTTTAGGTCCGCTGCATTACCTCACTGAAATTGGGTGGCTTCATAAGAAAGGATACTTCACCACAGGTAAATACGACTATATCTTATTAGGTGTTTTAAGCATACTCATTACGCTGGGCTACCTTGGAATTTCTAAGGATGTTGCGCCATTTGCAACAGGACTGGTGTATCTGTCATTTTTGATGGCCTTGGTCATGGTATTTATAAAAGACAATACACTGAAAGTAATAAGTGGAATTCTAATTCTTTTCTCCACCTTAATAATTAGTGAACATCGATTTTACGAAGCGTTTTTCGCCGTTTACCTTCCAACTATTATTCATGTATTTTGTTTTACTGGGTTATTTATCTTACTTGGAGCATTAAAAAATAAAAGCATTTTGGGGATTTTGTCGCTCCTCGTTTTTGCAGGATGCGCCAGTAGTTTCTTTTTAATTCCAGCCGATTTATCATCGCTTGCACCAATTGATTACCTCCAAAAAAGTTTTGTTGGTTTTATGGAATTGAACCGGCAATTAATAAATACTCTTGGTTTGGATCATTTAAAAACATTTTCAACTGAATCGTTGGCCGAAAACACCCGTGTGATATTTGGAACTCAAGCAGGTTTTATGGTGATGCGATTTATTGCTTTTGCATACACCTACCATTACCTCAACTGGTTTTCAAAGACATCGGTTATTCAATGGCATAAAGTGCCGCGAAAAACGTTGAGCATTGTGATTGCGGTATGGATTATTTCAGTGGCTATTTATGCATATGATTTTATGTTGGGCTTGAAGTGGTTATTTCTATTGAGTTTCCTTCATGTTCTTCTCGAGTTTCCGTTAAATTACCGAAGTGTTATAGGCATTGGTCAAGAAATTTCAGGACTATTCGGGAAGCGTGAAACGAGCAAAATTAATTCGAAGTAGATGCGTATTATTTTTCTAGGAACACCCGACTTTGCCGTTCCTACATTAGAAGCCATTATTATTGATGGATTTGATGTTGTTGCTGTTGTAACCGCACCCGACCGACCTGCAGGAAGAGGATTGCAAATGCGATCTTCCCCGGTTAAAGAATGCGCATTAAAGCATAATATTCCTGTTTTACAACCCGAGAAACTCCGCGATGAGGAATTTCTTAAACTCCTTAAATTGTACAATGCCGATTTACAGGTAGTTGTTGCCTTTAGAATGCTCCCCGAAATCGTTTGGAATATGCCTAAGCTAGGAACATGGAATTTGCATGCTTCGTTACTACCTAATTACCGCGGTGCTGCTCCAATAAATCATGCTGTAATTAATGGGGAAAAGGAAACTGGCTTGAGCACATTCAAACTTGTTCAAGCAATTGACCAAGGTGCTATTGCACATCAGGTTATATTAAAGATTGGAGAAAACGAGACTGCTGGAGAGCTTCACGACCGAATGATGCTGGAAGGTTCCCATTTGATGGTTAAAACACTCAAGCAAATCGATGAAGAGGCAATTGTACTAAAAGAACAAGATGCATTCAACCTTCTTGAAGTAAAAGAAGCGCCTAAATTAACAAGTGCATTTTGTCAAGTTAATTTCTCCAATACAGCCAGTAACGTTCATAATCACATCCGAGGACTTAGCCCATTCCCTGGTGCTCATTGCATTTTAGTGAACGGTTCAGAAAGCATTCCTGTTAAACTATACAGAACCATTCTTTCCGACCTACCACTAGCTGATTCTATTCTGGGCATTGTTCACATTCAAGATGAACATATATATGTATGCTGCAATGATGCATGGCTTGAGATTTTGGAATTGCAGTTGGCTGGAAAAAAACGAATGGGGGCCAATGATTTTATAAAAGGCTTTAGAAGTAGCGGACAAATTCGAATGGAATAAAAATTAAACCCGTGTTTTAAATAAAAATGACTTTAAGAATGCCCCATTTACAAGGGTTTTAAGCATTAGTTATTAACAAAACACTACATTTATCAACAAAATCAAGGGTTTCAGGGGTTTACCTATTGCGTAGGTTATAAATTCCAATAAATTTGCTTTTAGAGAACAATAAAATATTTGTAAATCACTCAAAACCAAAACATCATGAACAAAGCAGAACTAATTGACGCGATTGCTTCGCACGCAGAACTTTCTAAAGTAGATGCTAAAAAAGCATTAGATGCATTTATTGAAGCTACAACTGGAGCTCTTAAAAAAGGAGATCGCGTAGCACTAGTAGGTTTCGGATCTTTCTCTATCTCTGCTCGCGCAGCTCGTAAAGGACGTAATCCACAAACTGGTAAAGAAATTAAAATCGCTGCTAAAAAAGTGGTTAAATTCAAAGCTGGTACAGAACTTTCTGGAAAAGTAAAATAATTTACTACCTAATTAAACGCTTTAAAAACCCTCCAATTGGAGGGTTTTTTATTTTTAGATAATCTATAAATAATGAATAAGTCAGAAAAAATAGCACAGTTCGACCCCAATGGACCGGGGCAATTAGGTAGCAACCTTTTTGGTTTGCCATTCGATGCTGAGGAGTCGGAAATTGTTATAATTCCTGTTCCCTGGGAAGTTACCGTTAGCTATGCAGGCGGAACAGCAGATGGGCCTTCTTCCATTTTGGAAGCAAGTCTGCAGGTTGATTTATTCGATCCAGATGCGCCTGAAGCATGGAAATCGGGGATTCATTTATTGGAAGAAAACGCTGAAATTAAAGAACAGAGTATAGTATTACGCGATCGCGCTGAGCAGCATATCGAATCACTCGCATCGGGAATTCCGCAAGAACACGAAAATGAACTTTTAAACAGCATCGATCAGGCATGTGAAAACATGAATGCCTTTGTTGCTTCCGAATGTGAGAACTGGCTGAGTGCTGGAAAAATAGTGGGCTTGCTTGGAGGTGACCATAGTACACCACTTGGATTTATGCAGACATTATCGAAACACTATCCTTCGTTTGGCATTTTGCAAATTGATGCGCACATGGATCTTCGCATTGCTTATGAAGGATTTACTTATTCGCATGCATCGATTATGTACAACGCTCTCAAGTTAAATCAAGTGAGCAAACTTGTTCAGGTGGGCATCCGTGATTATTGCGAGGAGGAAATTCAAGTAATGCGCAACGAAGGGAATCGTGTAAAAACCTATTTCGATGACCAACTAAAATTTGATGCTTATCAAGGAAAACTTTGGCACAATCAAGTTAACGAAATTATTGCGCAACTTCCTCAGCATGTTTATGTGAGTTTCGATATTGATGGATTAGACCCGAAACTTTGTCCCAACACGGGAACACCAGTAGCTGGCGGATTGGAATACCATCAAGCAATTTATCTTCTTAATGCTTTGGCGAAGAGCGGAAAAGAGATTATTGGGTTTGATTTGAATGAAGTTGCTCCGGGAGAAGATGAATGGGATGCGAATGTTGGAGCCCGTCTATTGTTTAAACTTTGCGTTTTTGCGGGAATATCAAAAGTACTTTTTCCCGCTGCTCGTTAATTTAGGGTGCAAGTCTGGTGCGATTCCAATTGCCTTCCAAGTGTGTGTAACAAATTCGGTCGTGCAGTCGGTTTTCGCGGCCTTGCCAAAATTCCATGTAATCGGGGTGCAAAACATATCCTCCCCAGTGTGTTGGACGAGGAACATCTTTGCCTTCGAAAA
>CAXNNF010000022.1:0-8838 GCA_964203455.1 Bacteroidia bacterium | reverse complement strand
CAATCATTCCATATACTTGGGAACACACCAATTTTCACCAATTGAAAATTGGCGACCGAGGAAATATTGAATTTGATATTTTGGGGAAATACATTGCGAAACTCTATACTCAGAGTAAGGTAATGTAATGATATCGAATTGCTTTGCCTATTTTTTTATTAAAAATTAAACATTAAAGTCATTTACTTGTTGAACAATCGAATCAAGAAAAACTACCCTTTTCGAGGTTATTACATTAGAATTTAACAAATTATGACTTCAAAATATTCGATTAAAGATTTAGAACGCTTAAGTGGAGTTAAAGCACATACTATTCGTATTTGGGAACAACGATACAATTTGCTAAATCCAAATAGAACAGATACAAATATTCGTTTGTATAACGACCAGGAGTTGATGGTCCTTTTAAATATTTCACTTCTCATCAAACATGGAGGAAAAATTTCGCATTTAGCAAAGTTGAAAAACGAGGAGATTGTTGACCGAATTCAAGAAATGGTTCAACAGCCCAAAAGCACCGATGAGTTTTTTGATGCTCAAACCGATAGTCTTATTAAAGCGATGCTTGAACTTAACGAAGATCGTTTTGAAAAAGTAATAAGTACAAGTTCCCTCAAATATGGATTTGAGCAGACAATGCTCAATATTCTCATTCCATTTTTGCAGAAGGTTGGAATTATGTGGCGAGTTGGAGAATCGAATGTCTTTCAAGAGCATTTCATTACCAATCTCATTCGGAAAAAAATATTGGTTGCAGTGGACGCTTATTCCGGAAATACCTCTCCTAATGCTGATGAATTTTTGTTGTATTTACCCGATGGGGAATTGCACGAGATTGGATTGCTTTTTTCTAAATACATATTGAAAGTTAGAGGCAAACGAGTAATTTACTTAGGGCAAATGGTTCCGATGGCAGACGTGATAAGCTATTGCGAAAAATATAATCCCAAATATATACTTACATTTTTTACAGCTGCTTATTCTGTCGATTCTATTTATGAGTATTTAGATAACCTGAATTCGAAAATTGGAGAAACGAAAATCTTGCTTGCTGGAGCCCAAACACGTGATGTTACAATTCGATGGAAAAATGTCACCCTGTTGAGTTCGGTTCATGATTTAATTCAAATAGCCGATAAATCTAAGTTCTAGATTCAAAAATTTAACTAATACGCCCAATGATCAAACAGGATCTTGGGCGTTTTTTATTGGATGGTGCTGCCGTTTTTTAATGTTCAAGAATTTGAAGGTGAATTTTATTTTGTTTAATCTTTAATTTTATTTGTTAAACAAATATTGTTTAATATATTTGCCAAAACATTAAACAAT
This sequence comes from Bacteroidia bacterium, assembly GCA_964203455.1. GTDB lineage: Bacteria > Bacteroidota > Bacteroidia > M30B66 > M30B66 > CALQRR01. The sequence continues at coordinate 7,509 of CAXNNF010000022.1, read as the reverse complement.
ATATCATGTCAGCAATTGAATTCAATACTGCAGTTATCAATTTGAGTAAGCCACTTAAGTATTTTGCGTTAAACCTGACTTCTAATGATGAAGAAGCGAAAGATTTGTTGCAAGAAACAATGTTAAAGGCAATTAGCAACAGTCATCGTTTTGCTGACAACACCAATTTAAAAGCATGGTTGTATACAATCATGAAAAATATTTTCATCAACAATTACCGTCGAAACGTAAAATCGAATACGGTTATTGATTCATCGAAAGATTTATTCTTAATAAATATCCCACAACAAACTCAGAGCACATCACCCGAATCAAAATATTCGGAAGGGGAGATATTGAAAAAAATTGCCTTGCTTCAAGATGAGTTTCGTATTCCATTTACCATGTATTTTGAAGGATACAAATACAAAGAAATTGGTGATTATCTTGACCTGCCAATCGGCACTGTAAAAAGTAGAATATTTTTAGCTCGTCGTCAACTTATGGCCATGTTAAAAGGATACAACAACTAAATTTTATTAGTTGAATTGCTTAAATTGCGATTCAATAAATGAACGATGGATTTGTACACAAAGGTTAGTATTGGTTGTAGCAAAATAACTACGCACAAGTACAGTACTTCCTTTACTATTGGTATTCGTTCACTCTCAACTAATTTTCATGATCCGGTTTATTCAATCTATGGTTTTGTTCGTTTTGCCGACGAAATTGTAGATAGCTTCAATCGCGATGATGCCGCCGAATTACTCGAAGAATTTAAGCGTGATACATTTTTAGCCATTCGTCGTGGTATCAGTTTAAATCCTATACTACACAGCTTTCAACACGTTGTTAATACATACAATATCGAAGACGATCTCATTGAGACTTTCCTTCATAGTATGGAAATGGATTTGAGTGATCGCGAATACGACCAACAAACCTATGAAACTTATATTTTAGGTTCTGCTGAGGTAGTTGGACTAATGTGCTTACGTGTTTTTTGTGAAGGAAACGATGCGCAATATCAAGAGCTAAAAAACCCTGCAATGCGTCTTGGTTCTGCATTCCAGAAAATAAATTTCCTGCGTGATATCAAGAACGACTACTTAACACTTGGACGCGTATATTTTCCAAACCTCAATATCAAAGAGTTTGATTCATCAAGTAAGAAAGCAATTGAGGCCGATATATTATCCGATTTCAACGCAGGATTGGCAGGGATTAAAGCGCTTCCAAAAGGAGCTCGACTTGGCGTCTATATTGCCTATGTATATTACCTCAACTTATTGAAAAAAATTACACAGACTTCCCCTTCAGAGATATTAGAAAAACGAATTCGTGTGAGAAATTCTTACAAGTATTTCCTCATCATTCGTTCGTATCTGCAACACTCATTCAATAGTATTTAAACATTCTCATCGCTTTTCAGTTTTAAATATCATGCATGCATCATTGAACCTACAAGTAACGATCGATTCCAATTCTGGATTCTGCTTTGGGGTGGTATATGCCATCGAAATGGCTCAAGACATGTTGGATGAACATGGATATTTATACTGTCTAGGCGATATCGTTCACAACGACGAAGAAGTAAATCGACTAAAATCTAAGGGTCTTCGTATTATTGACCATGATACATTTCGGGAATTAAAAAATGATCGCGTTCTCATTCGCGCTCATGGTGAACCGCCCTCAACTTATCAAACAGCAATCGAAAATAACATTACGCTTATTGATGCTACTTGTCCAGTTGTTTTAAAACTACAAAATCGCATTCGTGGCTCATTCGATAAAAATGAAACCATTTTCCTCATGGGTAAAAAAGGCCATGCAGAAGTGACTGGATTGATGGGCCAAATTAACAACGAAGGCATTGTTTTTTCTGACATTTCGGAGTTGGAAGGACAAAATTTACCAGAGGAAATTACACTTTACACCCAAACAACGAAAAGCAAACAGAAATTTCGCGAAACCCGCGAAGCACTCGAAGCTAAGGGAATTAAAGTAAATGCGCACGATACCATTTGCAGCCAGGTAAGCGACCGAGATGTTGAGCTACGCGGATTTGCTAAATCTTTTGATAAAATTTTATTTGTAGGCGGAACGAAATCTTCAAATGGAATGGTATTATACAATGTCTGTAAAGATCAGAATCCACAAACATTTTTCGTTAGTAGTGTTGATGAAATTGATTTTAGTTGGTTCGATCAGGGCAACACTGTTGGAATATGCGGGGCAACCTCAACACCCATGTGGTTGATGGAAGATGTGCAAAAAGCACTTCAATCTCAATAAAATGCGTATTGAACTTTCTACACGCATTGAAAATAGAACAATCGTAAACACCTTTCAAAAATTCGACGAAGCCCTTTTTCTAAAGCTCGCACCTCCCCTGCCCGTTTCAAAATTAATCCGATTTGATGGCTGCAAGACCAACGATGTTGTTGCATTAAAAATTAGAATATTCTTTGCTTGGCATCTTTGGGAAAGTCAGATTATATCCCATAAGAACTCGGAAAGCGAAATTAATTTTGTTGACAAAGGAACTACACTCCCTTTTTTTCTGAGTTCTTGGGAACATCTGCACAGAATTGTTCAAGAAAAAAACGATGTTCTAATCATTGACGACATCGAATTCTTTGCACACAACAAAGTGCTCACCCTGCTTTCCTACCCAATTTTGTATTTGATGTTTGCCATGCGCAAACCCATTTATCGCAAGGAAATCTAACTAGATTTTATAGCAGATTCCAAAGTTAACAAAACCGAACGGACCTTTGCCAAGCTCTAGCAAACCTCCAATACGGTATTTTGTATATACACGAACACCTATATAAATTCCAACATCAGTAACTGGCTTCGAACCAGAGCTTCCTGCAATAAGTGTTTTGTCTTTTCTAGAATTCATCCCTCCCCATAAAGTAGCGTAAATATCAACTGTTTGAGGATTGACATTTATAGGCGTTTTTGCTCTGATGAAATCGCTGAAGTGTAATCCAAAACGACCGCCGTAATAGTAATAATTAACATCAATAATATTTGTGTCAACTTCTTTTTGTGAATTTTGATACCATCCTCCATAAACACCTGCGCTAAAATCGTTGTTGATTCCATAATCTACTCCTAAAAAAACTGGAGTTTTTTGGGACACGAAATTTGTATTTCGAAAGGCCCCAATACTTGTTTTTAAATCGAGTAAAACAATGCCTTCTTCAAATGCCTCAGCATGTTTGTTCTGAGCAAAAATTGCTGTGTTTGAGAAAACCAAACAGCAGAAAAGAGTGAGTAGATGGAATCGTTTCATTATGCCTTTTTTTGAATGCTAATTTGAAGTTCGTTCAGTTGAGCTGGATTAATTTGAGAAGGAGAATCAATCATCATATCGCGGCCCGAATTGTTTTTAGGAAATGCAATAAAATCACGAATCGATTCTGCTCCACCAAATATAGAACAAAGTCGATCGAAACCCAAGGCAATTCCACCATGCGGAGGTGCTCCAAATTCGAAAGCGTTCATTAAAAATCCGAACTGATCTTGTGCGTCTTCATCGCTAAATCCAAGCAATGTAAACATTTGCTTCTGCAAGGATTTGTCAAAAATACGAATGGATCCTCCGCCAACTTCAACACCGTTTATAACTAAATCGTATGCGTTTGCGCGCACTTTCCCTGGTTCATTTTGGAGTAATTCAAAATCTTCGGGCTTTGGCGCTGTAAACGGATGGTGCATGGCATGATAGCGTTCATTTTCTTCATCCCATTCAAGCAAAGGGAAGTCAACAACCCAAAGTGGGGCAAACGTATCTTTTGGTCTCAGTCCCATGCGATTTCCCATTTCAAGTCGAAGTTCACTCAATGCTTTTTGCATGCGTGTTTTTGCACCTGCAAGGATTAAAATTAAATCGCCTTGTTTGGCATTGGCCTGATTACAAAAAGCACGAAGTTGTTCTTCCGTGAAAAATTTATCGGCGGATGATTTCACCGTTCCATCCACATTCATTCGGATATAAATAAGACCGCCTGCACCAATTTGTGGTCTTTTCACCCAATCGGTAAGTTCATCCAATTGCTTGCGACTGTATTCCGAACATCCTTCTGCAACAATTCCGGCAACATATTCGGCTTGATCGAAAACAACAAAACCTGAATTACGTGTTGCGCTTGTGAATTCACAAATCTTCATTCCATAACGAATATCGGGCTTGTCGTTTCCATAAAATTCCATTGCAACGGCATAGGTCATGCGAGGAAAATCCTCGAAGCGGATATTTTTTACGCTTGTGAATAACTGACGAACAAGGCCTTCAAATATTTGAAGAATATCTTCCTGTTCAACAAAGGAAAGTTCGCAATCGATTTGTGTGAATTCCGGTTGACGGTCGGCACGTAAATCTTCATCGCGGAAGCATTTTACAATTTGGAAATACCGATCAAAGCCGGCAACCATTAATATTTGCTTAAATGTTTGCGGGCTTTGAGGAAGCGCATAAAACTCACCTGGATTCATGCGTGAAGGCACCACAAAATCGCGGGCTCCTTCGGGTGTTGATTTAATTAAAACCGGCGTTTCAACTTCTAGGAATCCAGCCTGATCGAGGTAATTCCGGATTTCTTTCGCCAAGTTATGACGCAGCTCCATGTTTTTACGAACTACATTCCTCCGTAAATCGAGGTAACGGTACTTCATGCGTAAATCGTCACCTCCATCGGTCTCGTCTTCAATTGTAAACGGAGGAGTTTTGGCAGCATTCAAAATTTCAAATTCTAAAACCCGAATTTCAATATCGCCAGTTGGGATATTTGAATTCTTACTCGAACGTTCGCGTACTTCACCTTTGGCACGTAATACAAATTCACGACCCAACTTACGCGCTCTTTCACAAAGTGCAGCATCATCATCCGAATTGAAAACAAGTTGAGTTATACCAAAACGATCGCGTAAATCGATGAATGTCATCCCGCCTAAATCGCGTGATTTGGCAACCCAACCACAAAGTTCAACAGATTTACCAATTTCAGCAGAGCGGATTTCTCCACAAGTATGAGTTCTAAGCATATTTCAGATTGAAAACACAAGGTGATGTTTCGCTGTAAAGGTAGTATTTACAGATGTTAAATAAGTTCGTTTCGGCCTCAATTTTTTAACAGTTGAAAATCTAAATCTTTCCACTGACCATTAATTTTTCATCGTTTTTTAATTTGTTGTCTCTGTGCGAATGGTGCATTTACAAAACCCAAAATAACCTATTACTATGAGAAGAATAAATTGACAATAAATTAATTGCGTTTGTTTGAACATCATTGATAAATTTGCGTTAAACAAATCTATCTTTTTGGAAAGTAATTTTTGATGAAGCGCATTCTTATAGTAACATCAATTCTTTTGTTGGTCATCGCAGCTGCATCTTTATCTGGTAAAGAAAGCCAGCCAGAAGTTGATTCTATCAAGGCAAAGCATTTAAAGGCATTGCTAGAAATGCACACGCGTAATATTGATACGACGGCTATATTTTTACCTGCAAGTCGCTGCAAGGGATGTCATGGGCACGACCCACTTGGCAATGCAAATGTCACGTTGGATGGAATCGATATCAATCTTTTCGATGATTGGGAAACTTCCATGATGGGATTATCTGGTGTAGATCCTTTGTGGAAAGCGAAGGTTCGTCATGAAGTAATGACAAATCCCGGACATGCAACTGAACTTCAGAATTTATGTACATCGTGCCACGCTCCGATGGGACATTTCGCTGCTTTCTATAAGGGAGCTGATCATTATTCGCTCGAAGATTTGGAAAGTGATTCCTTGGGTTTATCAGGCGTTGGCTGCTTGGGTTGTCACTCAATTGGGCAAGATGGTTTAGGAAATCGATTTACTGGAGATATCCCATACGACACTTCTCGTGTAGCATACGGCCCTTTTACAAACCCCATGGTTGGCCCCATGCAGCTTTACATCAATATAAAACCAACTTACAGCGATCATGTGAGTCAAGGTCGTTTTTGCTCACCGTGTCATACATTAATTTCGAATACCGTAGATTTAGAAGGCAATCCAACCGGTAATAGTTTTGTTGAACAAGCGACTTTCCACGAATGGCTTAATTCTTCATATCCTGCTCAAGGCACAACTTGCCAAACGTGTCACATGCCTGAAATCGAAGATCCGGTAAAAATAGCTAATGGATACACAGCATTGCAAGGTCGAAGTCCTTTCAATCTGCACACGTTTGCGGGAGCCAATAGTTTCATGGTCGATTTAATTAAACGAAATAAAACGGCTTTAGGAGTCAATGCAAACGATGCAAACTTTGATTCAACATTAGCAGCTATTACTAGAAATTTGCGTTATAATACCTTAAATGCCGAACTATCTTTTCCAGAAATTGCGAATGACAGTTTAAGTTTTGAGTTGATGCTTACCAATAAATCGGGGCATAAATTCCCAAGTGGTTATCCTTCCCGAAGAGCATTTGTAGAATTCAAAGTAACCACTGAAACTGGCGAAACCCTTTTTACTTCAGGAAGTTTTGGAAGTGATGGTGAAATTATTAATTATGGCGGAGTGGTTGAGCCACATCACGACGTAATTCGTTCAGAAAATCAGGTTCAGATTTATGAAATGAACATGGGCGACGTTAATGGCAATTTTACGACTGTACTCGAACGCGCTAGCATGTATTTGAAAGACAATCGTTTGCCACCATTGGGCTTCACAAACCAACATGCTTCTTACGATACAATGCGTGTGGTAGGCGATGCTGAAAACGATGTAGATTTTAATCGCAATGGATCTACGCAAGGAACAGGAAAAGACATTGTTCATTACAAAATTGGACTCAATGGATATTCGGGCCCATTGAATGTTACAGCCAAAGTGTATTATCAAACCGTGCCACCGGAATGGCTTTCTGAGATGCGTTTGTTAGACGCTCCTGAAATTTCGAATTTCTTGACCATGTTCGACGCTTCAGAAAATACTCCGGTCTTGGTTGCGGGAGATAGTTTGCTGAATATCTCTAATCCGCTAAGTACCGATGCACTTCGCGTGAAAGCTCCTGTTTTTTACCCAAATCCTGTTATGGTTAATTCGGGGATGAATATGCAATTCACAAACAAGCCCGATTCAATGAAATTGTTTTCGATAGCTGGGCAAGAGATGCCTGTTTCATGGAAGAAAATAGCTTCAAATTTGTGGCACATAAACCTTCCTAGCGCAACGGGAGTTTATATTTTACAGGTTGAATCTCAAGGTAAGGTATACAACCATCGAATTTTATTGGACAACCGGTAAAATAATTTAAATTTTTTCCGCACATTTGTAATTCACAATACCATCCATCACAATTTTATTTTTTATGAAAAAAAATTTATTCGGCTTAACTACTATTTTACTAGTTTTTTTATTGAGGAACGGTAATCTTAATGCTCAATTCCAATTCGATAATGCCAATTCCAGATTAAGTACAGCTGCTTTCAATAGTGGTTGCCCAACAACAATTGTTGATTGGAACAACGATGGTTTAGA
>CAXNNF010000021.1:0-9071 GCA_964203455.1 Bacteroidia bacterium | reverse complement strand
AAATAAATATGAGTTGAAAAAGGGGCAAATCTTGCAGGATTTATCTTTAACGAAGGAAGAAACATCAAAACCAAGGGGTGTTTTGTAAATCTTGGCTTATTGGAATGAGTTTAAAAAATAGACGTCTTCGTTAATTTTTCGGGGTGTATTTTCTTAATCCAAACATCAATATCTTCGCACCCATAAATCATATAAAATGTACGGAACATACCAACAATTTCTTCAAAACGAATTACAAGCCATTGAAGAAGCCGGTCTTTATAAACGCGAACGAATCATCTTAAATCCGCAGGGAGCCGAAATTAAAGTGAGTTCAGGTCAAGAGGTCCTGAATTTTTGTGCGAACAACTACCTCGGACTTTCATCTCATCCAGCAGTAGTAAAAGCAGCCCACGAAACACTCGATTCCCATGGATTTGGAATGAGTAGCGTGCGTTTTATTTGTGGAACGCAAGACATTCACAAAGAACTGGAAAGAAAGTTGTCCGAATTTTTAGGCACGGAAGACACGATTTTATACGCAGCTGCATTCGATGCAAACGGAGGAGTTTTCGAGCCGCTTTTTAGTGCAGAGGATGCAATCATTTCCGATTCATTAAATCATGCTTCTATTATTGATGGTGTTCGTTTGTGTAAAGCGTTACGCTATCGATACAACAATAACGATATGTCCGATTTGGAGGCGCGACTCATTGAATCTCAAGCGCAACGTTTCCGAATAATTGTAACGGATGGCGTTTTTTCCATGGATGGTTACATTGCCCAATTGGATAAAATTGTGGAGTTAGCTGAGAAATACAATGCACTTATTCTAGTTGATGATTGCCACAGTTCGGGCTTTTTAGGCAAAACGGGAAGAGGTACAGCCGAGCATTGTGGTGTATTTGGGAAGATTGATATTATTACCGGAACACTTGGAAAAGCGCTTGGTGGTGCAATGGGCGGATTTACTTCGGGGAAGAAAGAAATTATCGAACTTCTTCGTCAACGTTCTCGTCCGTATTTGTTTTCAAACTCTTTAGCGCCATCAATTGTTGGGGCGAGTATTGCGGTTTTAGATATACTTAATTCTTCAACGCATTTACGTGATAAACTCATGGAAAACACTTCCTATTTCAGATCAAAAATGAAAGAGGCGGGGTTCGATATTAAGGACGGAGTTCACCCCATTTGCCCTGTTATGTTGTATGATGCACGATTGAGTCAGGTTTTCGCAGAAAGATTATTGGCCGAAGGGATCTATGTTATTGGTTTCTATTACCCAGTTGTTCCCAAAGATCAAGCACGGATTCGTGTTCAAATATCTGCAGGTCATGAAAGAGAACATTTAGACAAAGCGATTGCCGCATTTATTAAGGTTGGGAAAGAGTTAAATGTCATCAAAAATTAATTTTCAGAAACATGAAAGTCAATTACACATTTGCTCTAGGTTTCCTTTTTCCGCTTTTGTCTATTGGCCAAACTACAGAAAAACCAGCGCCTATTCAAAGGACTTATTTCGCCACAGTTTCAGAAGGAATACTATCTATTGGAAATTTAGGGCCGGTTACAATCTTCAAACCAAATACAGAGGCATCTTCAGCCAATAAACCCAATCCAATTCCACGATACTCCACATTTTTTCACATCGGAGAACAGTTTCATGTGAACTTAGGAAATTCATTTGGACTTTATACTGGAATTGGGGTTCGAAATATTGGAATGATTAATCGATTGAATGATACGATTAAAGTAAAACAGCGTGTTTATGCGTTGGGCGTTCCTGTCGGAATTAAGCTTGGCGATATGCAAAAAAGGGTATATGCGGCTTTGGGAGCCGAACTCGAATTATTCTTTAACTACAAGCAAAAAACGTTTTTGGGAAGTGGGCGAGGGGATAAGGTGGAGAAATTTAATGAATGGTTTTCGGACCGAACACCTCTGCTAAATCCATCTTTGTTTGTTGAATTTAATTTTAAAAAAGGCACATATATTAAACTGCGTTATTACCCAATGAACTTTTTGGTTGCCGATAAGCAGAATTTCACGGTCAACGATATTAAAACTGGTTTTCGCCCTGAAACATCGCAGCTATTTGCCCTTTCTTTTGGCCGCGTTATTGGTAAAAAAAGGAAATAGAAATCCACAATATGTCATAAAAAAGCCCCGATGATATTGCTTCATCGGGGCTTTTCATTTTTATATTAAAGCTTAGTGATTTACTACAAGCTTTTTGGTTATAAGTCCTTTTTCGGTTAATACGTTAACCAAATAAATTCCATCAGCTAGATTGGATGTGTTCACCGTAATGTGTTGCTTTTCGGCGCCGTTTACTTGATGGGTATAAACCAACTGTCCTTGAGCATTTAGGATTCTAATTGACGCATCAATTGCTTTGGACATACTTAAATCAATACTAACACTTGTTGACGAAGGATTGGGAACAAGGTCAAAGAAATTCGTTTTATCGAAATTGATCATACCTGTTGGGTCAAATTGAAAGCAATCCCCACCAATTACGGTTGCTGTTTGTTCAAAAGCACCACTTACCACATCCACAATTTGATCTATACAGATTTCGTTATCGGTAAGTTCATAATAGTGAATTCGGCACAAAGGCGTTGGTTCATAGTATTTAAGCATTGTTGAGTCTTGGTAACTGATGCTAATTACCTTTTCTCCACCAATAACGAAATCGGGCTGAACAGAATATTCGGAAGGGTTAATCAAGCTTTCTACATTCCAAATATGAATTCCATGCATATCAAATTCATATGAAGTAACACGCGAATCTGGATTGAGAATTCCAATGTCTACAAACTTCTCAGAAAAATCGACATTTAAAATAGAAAGGGTAACAGTATCTCCAGAATTATATAAACCACCGGGGAAGTTACAATGGTTATGTGGAAGATTCCCTGTGTGTGGGTGATTCTCTCCGTAGTTTACACAACTCGAAATTAAAGTTGCATCAAATACGGTAATTTTACCATCTTGATTTATATCGTTGCATGCAGTAGGCTGAATATCATTTCCAAGAATATCGTTCACATACTTTTGGGCATCCGCCATTTCTTGGGTTCCGGAAAGATTTATATCGCCCATTTGTCGAGTACCTGCGCAATTTCCTTCGCAGTCTAGAATGGCACTTCCATAAATTTCTCCAGCACAATCAACAAAAGGGTCGCAATCGTCGAGTAAAGAAATTGTTCTTGCGCCATTTGCATCTCTTCCTAAGCGAATACATACTTGAGCCCAATTATTAGCATGAGATAGTTCCAAACGACCAAGCGCGTCTGGAGAATTATCCCAGTTTACACGAACAATCATGGTATATCGCCCCGTGTCAATTTCGGTAATATCCATCCATTGGCAGTCGAGTCCAGCACCATAAATATCACCGCATTGTTTAGAAATACCCATGTTGCCGCAGCCGTATTGTGCAGTTCCTCCATCGCCACATTCAAGATCTAAAACACAAAACCCATTTTTAAAGCCAACAGGAATGGCTGTTCCGGCTTCGTTGTACATTATATACTCTGCATAGCCAGTATAATGTGCGTGTCCATGGCAGTTTCCAGTTGAAAATTGAGCCGGGTGAGTACTAGCATTCCCAATAAAATAATCGGCAGTTCCAATATTTTTAATGTGGGTTGTAAAACGAATAATATCACGCGTTCCGTAACCGGTTAAGCAACCTTCAACCACAGAGCATGTTGAGGCTTGAATTGTTGAAAGGTAAATGGACGTTTTAATGGCATTCTCAAGTACAATTAAATCGGGTCGCCCATCGGGGCAATTGGGGTCGCCATCTTGATAACACACTCCAGGAACAGTGGCAATTGGATTGTAATTACAAGAGTTTGGATCCATGCAACCAACCACGGGGCCGTTGTATGTGAGCGTCCAGTTGATTTCACCCATACAACTTTGTTGTGCATCACCAATGCGAATATAATACGTTTGACCAGCCTGCATTAAAGCATTGATACGTGCTAATTGTCCGCAACCTCCTGAGTTGTCGTCGTAATAAATAGTCCCCTCATTTCCAGAGGTTACCAGCAATCCTGCGCAATGATCATACACCCACAATTTAGTATCACAGGTGTTCCCTGCACATGTAGAAACGAAGTACATTCCTGAAGAGTCGGGAGTAAACGTATACCAGGTGTTGCGTTGAGGAGCAATTTGGGAGCCCTCAATAGCAGGAATAGCAGAAATACAATCTCCGCCAGGAGGGCAGTTAAACTGAACTGTTTGACCTGATCCGTAATTTCCACCCGTTGCAATAGTGTCGCCATTTAGGGTTATGTAAAAAGATCCAGTTCCATAACCGCAGCAAATACCATCGCCAGCGGAATCATTAATTTGAAATGATAAACACGACTCGGGTGTTACACAAACCGATGCGCCCGCAGAAGTTCCTGAAGCAATTGTAACTCCTGAATTCGTCAAGCTCCATGTTATTTCCTGGGGATAAGTATCTGGGTTGATAATGATATTAACCGGAATTAATGGTGCGGCACATTGCCCAATTGCTTGATGAATTGAACCGCAAATTGAAAGAAGAAAGAAACTGATAAATAAATATTTTTTCACGCGTTTAAATTTTTGATTGAAACAAATATAGTTGAAAATTAATTATAAGCCTTATAATCAAGACCTTTAAAAACCGGCTTGCATGGGCTTATTTTTTACAATGTCTTCAATAGATAGAATAACTTCATCCGTTAATAAAGCCAATGTTTCGAATGCTTTGAAATTCGCCGTTAGGTGCGCCGTTGTAGATGCGCCAAGAATGACTGTGCTTACATTCGGGTTTTTTAAGCACCAAGCAATTGATAGCGATGGAAGTGTCGTTCCTAAATCTTGCGCAAGGGCCGTTAATTTCCTTGCTACAATTAGATTGTCTTCGGTGTGCATTTTATCGCGGAGCCATTCCATTCCTTGCATTCCTAGGCGAGTTCCTTCAGGAAATCCATCATTGTATTTCCCCGACAAAATTCCCGATGCAAGTGGCGACCATATTGTTGAACCATAGCCCATCTCAGAAAAAATACGGCTGTATTCCAATTCAAATCTTCCACGATGTAAAAGATTATATTGAGGCTGTTCCATTGTTGGCGGCACAAGATGGTCGCGTCGGGCAATTAGAATCGCTTCCATAATTTGCTGGGCGCTCCATTCGGATGTCCCCCAATACAAAATCTTCCCTTGTCGGATGAGGTCGTTCATTGCCCAAACGGTTTCTTCCATTGGGGTATTTGGATCGGCACGGTGACAAAAATAAAGATCCAAATAATCGAGTTGAAAGCGCTTTAATGCGGCGTGACATCCTTCAAAAATATGCTTTCTGGAAAGTCCTGTTTGATTCGGTTTATCTCCACCCCAAAACACTTTACTTGAAACAACATAGGTATCTCTATTCCAACCTTGTTTTTTTAGAATGTTTCCCATCACAATTTCACTTTTCCCGCGCGCATAAATTTCTGCATTATCGAAAAAATTTACGCCGTTTTCATAAGCAGTAACCATAAGGTCTTCGGCTACATCGTCCGTAATTTGTTTTCCAAAGGTGAGCCAAGAACCCAATGATAGAGCAGACACTTGAAGACCAGAGCGGCCTAAACGACGGTATTCCATTTTTAAAAACGATAAATTAGATTAGAGAAGCAAGAAATTGTTTGCCAAAGGTAATGTCAGAGTTCAATCTTTTGACACATTCGAAAAGAAATGGCGAATCATTTTGTCTACATTTGTGCAACATTATACAGGCCTTTCTGTTTTATTCTGCAATGGAAAACAACTCACTCATCGCAATCGACGCAACGATTTTATTTGCGGGTGATTCTGGCGATGGAATCCAACTTACAGGTGATCAATTCACCACAACTACCGCCCTTTTTGGAAATGACGTTAGTACCTTTCCTAATTTTCCGGCTGAAATTCGCGCTCCACAAGGAACATTGGCCGGAGTATCTGGCTTTCAAATAAAATTTGGTTCCGAAGAAATTTACACTCCTGGCGATCATTGCGATCTTTTGGTTGTAATGAATGCAGCTGCGTTAAAAGCCAATATTAAACAACTGAAGTCTGGTGGGATGATTATCGCAAATTCCGAAGGTTTCGACACTAAGAACTTGCGACTTGCCAAATATCCTGATGGAGTAAATCCTTTGGAAGATGGGTCCCTCGATAGCTTCAAACTCTTTACGCTTGATGTTACCAAAATGACGAAGGCAACGTTGGAAGGTAGCGGTTTGGGAACAAAGGAAATAGATCGTACCAAGAATATGTTTGTGTTGGGTTTTATTTATTGGATTTACAACCGTCCACTCGAGCATACCATCAAGTTTCTTGAACAAAAATTTGCCAAACGTCCAGAAATTGTTGAAGCGAATATTAAAACGTTAAAAGCAGGATACTTTTATGGTGAAACCAGCGAAACCTTTATGCAACGGGTTCAGGTTAAGCCGGCAAGTATTAAACCCGGTGTTTACCGAAATATTAATGGGAATCCGGCAACAGCTATTGGATTAATTGCGGCTGCTCAAAAATCGGGACTTGGATTGTATTTGGGTTCGTATCCAATCACTCCGGCTTCGGATATTTTGCACGAATTATCGAAATATAAAAATTTCGGGGTCCGAACGTTTCAGGCGGAAGATGAAATTGCCGCAATAACATCTGCAATTGGTGCCGCTTTTGGAGGATCTCTTGCAATTACAACTTCATCTGGACCAGGCATCGCTCTTAAAACGGAAGCCATCGGTCTCGCAATCATGCTCGAGCTTCCATTGGTCATAATCAACGTTCAACGAGGAGGTCCGTCAACTGGATTACCTACCAAAACTGAGCAGGCTGATTTATTACAAGCGGTTTATGGAAGAAATGGAGAAGCGCCACTTCCTGTAATTGCGGCTCAAACTCCTTCCGATTGTTTTTATGCAGTCTTTGAAGCTTGCCGCATTGCCGTTGAGCATAGCACGCCGGTGTTTTTTCTGAGCGATGGTTATTTAGCAAATGGCGCAGAACCTTGGAGATTTCCTAATGCTTCCGATTTACCTGAAATCAAACCCAATTTTGCAACTGAAGAAGATGCAGATGGTAAGTTCCTTCCATACAAACGCGACGAAAAATTAGCAAGAAAGTGGGCGATTCCTGGAGTTAAAGGATTGGAGCACCGAATTGGTGGATTGGAAAAAGAACACGAAACAGGAAACATTAGCTATGATCCCGATAACCATGAGTTTATGGTAAAACTTCGTGCGGAGAAAGTGGAGAAAATAGCCGATTTTATTCCATTGCAAACACTGGATAATGGATCCAATAAGGGGAAATTACTTATTGTTGGATGGGGTTCAACCTATGGCTCAATTAAGACTGCCGTTAAGCGTGCTTTGGAAGATGGATACAGCGTTGCTCATGCACATGTTAGATATATCAGCCCGATGCCTAAAAACTTAGGCGAATTGATGAAAAATTATGACCATATTTTGGTCCCCGAAATAAATAACGGGCAGTTGGTTCGGATTCTTCGCGACAAATATTTATTACCAGCAGAAGGGTTTAATAAAATCAAGGGTATTCCGTTTTCATCAGAAGAGCTTTATAAAAAAATTATTAGTCTTGCTTGATATGAGTACGATCGATTCAGATACAGCCCCACAGGCATTCACTTCTAAAGAATTAGTAACCGACCAAGACATTCGTTGGTGTCCGGGTTGTGGCGATTATTCAATTTTAAAACAAGTACAAACGGTTCTTCCCGAATTGGGATTGAAGCGCGAAGAAATTGTTTTCATTTCTGGAATAGGCTGCTCTTCTCGTTTTCCGTATTACATGGAAACGTATGGCATGCATTCTATTCATGGTCGTGCAACAGCTATTGCCTCAGGGTTAAAGGCAACTCGACCGGAACTGAGTGTTTGGATAATTACAGGTGATGGCGATGCGATGTCTATCGGAGGAAACCATTTCATCCATTTGTTAAGAAGAAATTTCGATGTGAATATTCTGCTCTTCAATAATGAGATTTATGGCTTAACGAAAGGTCAGTATTCACCAACTTCCGAATTGGGAAAAGTCACAAAATCAACGCCCATGGGTTCGGTCGATCATCCATTTAATCCATTGGCCTTGGTAATGGGAGCAGATGGAACTTTTGTGGCGCGTTCGATGGACCGCGATCCGACTCATCTGCGTAACATTTTAAAACGCGCAAACGCTCACAAAGGAACATCCTTGGTGGAGATTTATCAAAACTGCAATGTGTTTAACGACGGCGCATTTGAGGTCTTCACGGAGAAGTCGAGCAAAGCAAATTCAACATTGTTAGTTGAGCAAGGGCAGCCGCTTATTTTCGGTGCCGATAAAGACAAAGGAATTCGCCTAGATGGATTTACGCCACGAGTTGTTTCATTGAATGATTTCTCTGCAGATGATTTATGGATTCATGATGAAACGGATCGAACAAAAGCTAATTTATTGGTTCGTTTCTTTGATGATGCTTCAATCGAAGGGCAATTTCCTCGTCCTTTTGGGGTGTTTTATTCCGAGCAACGATTTACCTACGAAGCAGCATTTAATCAACAAATAGCGGATGCAATTGCAAGCAAAGGAGCTGGCGATTTAGACAAACTTTTGCGTGGCCCAAGCGTTTGGGAAGTCAAATAAAATAAGAGTTTTCCGAAAAACTAAATAACCATTTCCGGAATATCGCCTTCAACGATAAGTCTGCCTGCGGTAGCTTTAATGATATCTTAAACCGAAACGCCAGGAGCGCGCTCAAGTAGTCGAAAACCGCCTTCTGGAAGAACATCTAACACCGCTAGTTCTGTTACAATTTTCTTTACACAACGGATTCCTGTTAACGGAAGATCGCAAGCCGGC
Organism: Bacteroidia bacterium; assembly: GCA_964203455.1. Classification (GTDB taxonomy): domain Bacteria; phylum Bacteroidota; class Bacteroidia; order M30B66; family M30B66; genus CALQRR01. The sequence goes on along the minus strand of CAXNNF010000021.1, from coordinate 200 downwards.
AAAAGTTTAGATTCTCCCGCTTTGTTCACATGCTGCATGGCTACAATGATATTCTTTGCAGAAGCAACAAGATCCATTGCTCCTCCCATTCCTTTTACCATTTTGCCTGGAATTTTCCAGTTGGCAATGTCCCCATTTTCTGAAACCTCCATTGCGCCAAGAATGGTAAGGTCTACTTTTCCTGCGCGAATCATTCCAAA
>CAXNNF010000020.1:0-9160 GCA_964203455.1 Bacteroidia bacterium | reverse complement strand
TGAGTGATGATTCCAGTACTTTGATTTACGATGGCTTGAGCAATTGCTTTACGCGCTTCGTACATGCCATGCGAGTGACACTGAACTACAGCAGTCGATCCATACACATCCACAATTAAACCAGGTAAGCCATCGCCTTCGGCATGAACCAATCGGAAAATGTTAGTGGCTTCGGAAGGAAATCCAATGCGGCGACGATGTGCAAAACAACGAGCAAAAGCTTCGTTCCAGAAATCATCATCTATTAAGGTATCGCCAAAAAATAACAGACGAACTGTTATCGAACCCTTCTGATAATGACCAACACCCAAGACTTCGCCTCGCTGACTTTTTACACGTACTACTTGTCCATCTTGAGGATCTCCTTCCATGCGCTCAATGGCGCCGGAAAAAACCCATGGATGAAAGCGTTGAAGTGAACGTTCTTTGCCCGATTTGAGGTGTAATATTGGAAGTGCTGCCATTGTGCGGCGAAGATAGTGAAACGAAACAGCCTTTTCGAAATAGAGGCTACTTACACAGAATTAAATTTCAGGAGTTAAACGTCAAAATCTTTCCCAAAAAACTACCTTTGACGCCGATAGCTATGAAAACTACTTTCCCTTCAATAATTTGCATCCTACTGTTTTTTTTGCCAACGGTGCATCAAGCTCAGTCGGTAAAACGTTGGAGTATTCAAGAGTGTATTGAATATGCAATTGCGAATAATTATCAACTGGCTCAAAACACGTTAAACGTAACACAGAGTGAACAAACACTCTTGCAGACAAAGGCTGGAGCTCTTCCAACATTAAATGGTTCGGCCAATCATACCTATAATTTTGGTCGACGCATTGACCCATTTTCCAATCAGTTTGCGACCAATCGGGTGCTTTCTCAAAATTTTAGTTTGAGTAGCAATGTTTCTTTGTTTAATGGATTTTCGAACACACAAACTATTCTTGCAAATCAACTTTCGGTGATTGCTGCAAAATACAGCAACGATCAACTAAAAAACGATATTGCCCTGCAGGTTACCAATGCCTTTCTGCAAATAATATTAGCTGATGAGCTTTTCGAAATAGCAGATAATCAGCTGAAATTAACGCGTGAACAAACCGAACGTGGAAAGCTTTTATACGAAGCAGGCAGAACGGCACGAGGCGACTATTTGCAAGCCGAAGCGCAATTGGCAAACGAAGAATTGAATGTTATTAGGTCAAAAAACACTGCTGAATTAGCAAAACTTTCTCTCGCACAATTATTATCACTCGAATCGGCTGAAGAATTTGATATTAGCAAACCCGATTTCGATAAACAAGCCATTGAATTGCCGCCCTATTCGGCTAAAGATTTGTTTGTTGTTGCCGTCGATAAACAAGCTGGAATTCTGGGTGCCGAATACCGTTTGAAAAGTGCCGAGCGTGGATTGAAAGCGGCAAAGGGCGGTTATTCACCTTCGTTAAGTTTTTTTGGTGGAATTGGTTCGGGCTTTTCGCAACTATCGAAGACGGTGATAGGTAGCACAACAGAGCAACAAACTGTTGGTTATTTTCAGGGAGAGCCTATCAATATTGATGTCGATGTTCCAATTTTCGAGCAAACGCCGTTTGGGAAACAGCTCGACCAAAACTTCAATCGTACGTTTGGGTTTTCGTTAAATGTTCCGATTTTTAATGGTCTTCGGACTAAAACACAAGTTTCTCAACAGAAAATCGCGGTCGAAAATGCTCGATTGCAGCAGAACATTCAAAAAAATCAATTGCGTCGCGATATTCAGACGGCTTGGTTCGATGCGCGTTCAGCCTTTGAACGGTATCAAGCAACCACAAAATCGGTGAACGCGTTGCAAGAATCGTATTCGTATATCCAACAACGCTATGATGTTGGTTTAGTAGATGCGCTTGAATTTAACACCTCCAAAAATCAATTATTAGCTGCAAAAAGTAATCTGGCACAAGCGCGATACGAATTTATTTTACGTGTTAAAGTGCTTGATTTTTATCAAGGAAAACCCATTGTATTTTAAGGTATTATGAAAAAAAGAACGAAGATAATTCTGGTTTCAGTTGCCATTCTTATTGCCCTCGGAATAACTGCTAAAAAAATGGGTTGGCTGGGAAAAGCTCCATCAATCCAGGTTATTACAGAAATGGTTGAAAAGCGAACAATTGTAGAAAGCGTTTCTGCCAACGGGAAAATTCAACCTGAAGTGGAAGTGAAAATTAGCGCTGATGTGTCTGGGGAAATTGTAGAAATGAAAGTTATCGAAGGGCAGAAAGTTCAAAAAGGCGATCATCTTTTAACAATCAATCCAGACTTGATTAAATCGGTGGCAGACCGAGTTTCTGCGGCATTGAGTCAAGCAAAAGCAAACCTAGCAAATTCTCGTGCTCGTGAAAATCAAGTAAAAGCATCGTACATCAATACTGAAACAAGTTACAACCGCAGTAAAAAATTGTACGACCAAAAGGCCATTTCGGAAGCTGAATTTGATGCTTCAAAAGCGCAATTTGAAGGAGCAAAAGCTGATTTAGAAGGGGCAAAGCAAACGGTTATTGGAGCTGATTTTAGTGTGCGTAGTGCCGAAGCCAGTTTGAAAGAAGCGAATGATAACTTGGCAAGAACCCGAATCTATGCTCCAACCGACGGAACCATTTCAAAATTGAATGTTGAACTTGGAGAACGTGTTGTTGGAACGGCTCAAATGAGTGGAACCGAATTACTTCGTATTGCAAATTTGAACGAAATGGAAGTAAGTGTTGATGTGAATGAAAACGATATTGTGCGCATTCACTTAAACGACACGAGCGATGTGGATGTAGATGCTTACCAAGATCGGAAATTCAAAGGCATCGTCACTGAAATTTCAAACTCTGCCAATAACTCCAATGCAGCTATGAGCAGCGCAGACCAAGTCACCAATTTCACTGTAAAAATTCGAATTCTTCGCGAATCTTATGCTGATTTACTCGATCCTGCCCAACCTAATTTATCACCATTTCGACCAGGGATGTCGGCAACTGTGGATATAAAAACACATACCGAAAAAAATGCTCTTACCGTTCCAATCATTGCTGTTACCACTCGAACATCCGAAGAACTTAAAGCAAAAGCAGAAGGAAAAAGTGATGATGAAAAGGAAATGAATGAATCTGCTACACAAGAACCAGAGGCAAGCAATGCAGGTGAAGAGGACGTCAAAGAAATTGTATTTGTTTTGGAAGATGGGAAAGTGAGACCGATTGTAGTAAAATCAGGAATTCAGGACAACACATACATTCAGATTTTAAGCGGCCTAAAAGCGGGACAAGAAGTTGTAACTGGACCTTATTCGGCGATTTCGAAAATCTTGAAAGAAGGATTGGAAGTAGAAAAGACAACGCCTGAAAATTTGAATCAGATTAAAGAGAAATAATTCGTGAGCGCAACTCGAATTATTCATATTGAAACAGCTACAACAACGTGCTCGGTTGCTGCTGGAGAAAATGGCGTTTTAGTGGCTGTTCGATCGGTTCATGATGGATACAAACATGCCGAAAACCTTCTCCGACTTGTTGAAGAAGTAATGCAAGAAGCAGGATGGAAATACGATGTACTTTCTGCAATTGCAGTATCTGCAGGTCCCGGCTCTTATACAGGATTACGTATTGGTGTTTCAACAGCCAAAGGTTTGTGTTACGGATTAGACATTCCCTTAATTGCTGTTTCAACATTGTATTCACTTGCATCCGGATTCCAAAGACAATTTCCCGATAATGAAGCATTACTATGTCCAATGCTTGATGCAAGACGTATGGAAGTTTACACCGCTTTATTTTCAAAAAATCTAGATCGTTTAAAACCCGATGCACCTCTGATTGTTGAGACTTTGGAAAGAGTTCCAGAAATCCTTTTGCAGCCCATTGTATTTTTCGGCGATGGTGCTGAAAAGTGTGAAGTTATTTTGGCTCATCAAAATGCTAATTTTAATATTTCAATTCAAATTTCTGCAGAAGATATGATTAAGAGCGCTTTTGATACTTTTCATTCTCAATCATCCGATAGCTATCTCATTAAAGACCTCGCATACTTTGAACCAGAATATTTAAAACCTTATCAAGGCAAACCACCTGTAATGAACAGATAAATGTGCTGATGTGATAATGTGCTGATAATGCAATTTTCTAAACTAAAATTCAGTACATTCAAAATCATCTTCAAATTATCAAATTATCAAATCTTCAAATCATATTCACATTAGCAAATCTCCCTATAGCTACCGGGATTAATCAGCACATCAGCATATCAAACACATCAGCACATAAAAATCATTTTCAAATCTTCAAATTCTCAAATTTTCAAATCATTCATGAAAGGCCTCGTCATTCGATCTACAGGTAGTTTTTGATCGGTGAAGACCGAAGACGGCGAAGTGCGTGAGTGCAAAGTGCGGGGTATTTTTAGAACCAAAGGATTACGAACAACTAATCCAATTGCGGTTGGCGATCGCGTTGTTGTGGAAACTTCGGCAGCAGGGAATGATTCGTATTATATGATTAATGAGATTGAACCACGCGATAATTATATCATTCGACGTTCGATAAACTTAAGTAAGGAAGCACATATTTTGGCAGCCAATGTGGACCAAGCATTTATTGTTGCAACCATTTCCTCTCCCAGAACTTCCTTGGGATTTATTGATCGCATGCTGATAAACTGCGAAGCGTATCAAATTCAAGCAACCATTGTGGTGAATAAATGTGATTTGTATACGGAAGATTCAGACTTAGATAAACTCGCTGAATTGCAAGACATATATTCTAAAGCTGGATATGATGTACTTTTGATTTCTGCTGAAACGGGTTTTCAAATCGATTTGCTTAAAACGAAAATGGAAGGGAAAATCAATTTGTTTATTGGTCATTCAGGGGTTGGAAAATCAACCTTAGTGAATGCAATTAAACCAAATCTCAAACTAAAAACAGGCGAAATTTCGTTTGTTCACAGCAAAGGAAAACACACTACAACATTTGCCGAATTGTTCGAACTCTGGGAAAATACTTGGATTATTGACACACCCGGAGTTAAGGAATTTGGCATTGTGGATATGAAGAAAGAAGAAATTGGCGACTATTTCCCTGAAATAAAAAGACTTTCCGAACATTGTCGCTTTGGTAATTGCATCCATGAAAATGAACCAGGCTGTGCAGTTAAAGAAGCCGCAGAACATGGCGATTTTGCTTCCGAACGATACAATTCCTATTTGGGTTTACTCCATTCTGAAGAATTAAATAAAGAATCCTGGGATTAATTATGCGGGTTGTTGTTCAACGTGTTTCGACTGCTTCGGTTAGTATTGATGACGAAGTTTATGCTAAAATAAGGCATGGCTTACTCGTGCTTGTTGGCATAGAAGAGCCTGATACAATTGAAGATATTGTCTGGTTATCGGCAAAAATTGTGAACATGAGGATCTTCAGCGATGACCATGGAATGATGAATAAATCGGTGGCTGATGTGTTCGGGGAAATTTTGGTGGTTAGTCAGTTTACCCTATTTGCGAATACAAAAAAAGGCAACCGACCATCCTTTATTCGGGCCGCGAAACCCGAATTTGCCTCTAAATTTTATGAAATTTTTTGCGCGCAGATTTCTCAGGAACTGAGTAGGCCTGTTAAAACCGGAGTTTTTGGTGCCGACATGCATGTATCTCTGATAAATGATGGGCCCGTTACCATATTAATTGATAGTAAACATCGCGAGTAATTCAATTTGTTGAATCCTTTTTTATAGATTTATTAGAACCTTAAGAGTATTATCATCTTACTGTTTAATCGAAAAAGGATACCGAGTTTCTCCGAATTGCATTTTAAGTAAATCGACTACTTAGCGCAAGTATTTTAAGTTTATAATATAGAATAAGCCCATAATTCAAATAACATAATCATTATTTAACCTAAAGCTGTCAATTGGTTTGAATTAATGTTTAAGTATTTACTCCAGGCTAATTTTTCAAATTAATAAGAATTAACATAGGATTTATTTAAAAAAAACTAAAAATGTGAAATTAATTTATGATGTTTGTTTAAAATTGAATGGAATAATTCATGAATAATTATTCCATGTATTATTTACCTCCGGCGTTTGTGATGGTTCGCCGGAGGTTTTTTTATTCCGAATACGTATCCAAAAGATATATCATTGCTGCAATAGATGCAGCTCCTAATTCGAGTTCTCGCTTATTTATTTTATCAAAGGTGTCGGAAGCGGCATGATGCAAATCAAAATAACGTTGCGAATCTGGAATAAATCCTAAACAAAGCGTTCCACTTTTTTTAAGTGGTGAAATATCCGAGCCACCTCCGCCTTTCTTAAAATCGTGCAAACCATAAGGTTCCAATAAAGAACGATACTTTGCAATTCGTGAAATATTGGAGGGCTCGTCGGAATCAATATAAAATCCACGAGGCGAAAAACCTCCTCGGTCGCTTTCAATGGCAATGATGTGTTTTTCTTTTAGCGAATCGGCTAGTTCTGCATAGCGCTTCCCTCCTCTTAAACCATTTTCTTCATTCATAAAAAGCACCGCTCGAATATTATGCTTAGGGGTATATCCCAATTTAGATAAAATGCGCAATGCCTCCATACTCTGAACGCATCCTGCTCCATCATCGTGCGCACCTTGTCCATTGTCCCAAGCATCAAGATGTCCACCCGTTATTATAAACTCATTTATACTGTTCGATCCACGCATTTGGGTAACAATATTGTGAGAAAGTGTATCGGGCAGGGTGTATGAATCGCTTTCCATGGAAACACGAAGTTGGGGATTTCGTTTTAACGCTTTACTTAGCCAGGTTGCGTCGCTTGTGCTAATTGCTAATGCAGGAATTTTAGGATACAAGGAATCGTAACCCATTGCACCTGTATGCGGATAGGAATCTTCGCGAAGTGAAACACTCCGAACAAGTGTTGCAACAGCTCCGTATTTCGCAGCTTTCGAGGGACCTGCCCAACGTTGATCCACACATCCGCCATACGCTTCAAATGTATGAATGTGTCGAGGCTCCATCGGCCGACTAAAAAACACGATTTTCCCTTTAATACCGGCTTCTCCTAATTTATCTAAGTCTTCGAAATGCTGCACTTCAACAACATTGGCATTGGCTTTACCACCAACACTTCCGCCCAATGCACACGCAAAAAGCGATTTGGGATCTACTCCTTTTTGATTCACATTCACCTTGCAAATTGAACCACGAACCCAATGCGGAACCATTACTGCCTGCAGAAATGTTGAATCAAATTTCTCTTCTTTTAAAACTTGAAACATGTAATCGACGGCTTTTGCAGCACCAACGGAACCACTTAATCGCGCAGGAATTTTCGTGCACAAATGTTCCAACACCTCATAACAGCGACTATCGGTTAATGCCTGATCGAAAATGCGGCGGATAAAAAGTGAATCTTGGTTTGTTTGTGCTTGTAGATTAGAAAAAGCGAAACTTAATAATGTGATAAAAAACAGAATGATGCGCATGGTTTAATATAATATGAGGCATAAAAAAATCCGAAAATGAGATATTTTCGGATTTCGAATTTGAGAAAAAAATTAAAATTCTAACTGAATATCTCCATCTGTTGAAACTTTCTGAATCGGCGAAGTACTCCGTTTTTTCAATAATGCTTGACGCTTTTCAGCTAATGCCTCCAACTGTGCTTTTTCTAAGTTAACTAAAGGAAACTCTTCCATCATAAATTGATGAACAAGCTCATCCGACTGAACATCAGATGCAACCATCTGATTATCGAACTTTCGAAACAACTCGTTGAGTTGCTCCAGTTCACGTTGTTGTTCTTGTGTAAGAGACATATACGTTTTAGTTTTAAATTACATCCATTAATTACAAGATTCAAAAATTAATCTCTTTTAATCGGTTTTAACAAATTTAGCAGATACTTGCTTTTTTACACAGACCTACATTTTCAGTTATTAACAAAATATTTTTAGAACATCGTTTGCTTGAAACACCTATTTTTATTTACAAATTAAGATTATGGAAACGATCCAATTGGTAATAAGTAATCGCATTGCAACGGTTCGATTAAGTCGGGGCAAAGCAAATGCAATAAATGCAGTTCTCGTGAATGAATTACTCGCTTGCTTGCTGGAACTGAAAGCCAATGACCAAATTCGAGGGGTTTTGCTAACTGGACATGGTGAGTTTTTCTCCGCTGGATTGGATGTCGTTGAATTGTATCAGTACAACGAAACTGAAATTCTCGATTTTTGGAGAATTTACGATCGATTAATTCGTCGCATTGTGTCATTCCCCAAACCCATTGTTGCTGCTATTTCAGGACATTGTCCCGCTGGAGGTTGTGTTTTGGCATTGGGTTGCGATTACCGTGTTATGTCGGAAGGAAATTACCGGATTGGACTCAATGAAATTCCCTTTGGGATTGTAGTTCCCGAAACCATTTTTCATTTGTATAGTTCTGTGATTGGTCGCGGAAAAGCATACCAGAGTTTGCTCGAAGGAAAATTACATTCGCCCGATGAAGCTTTATCGATTGGTTTAGTCAATGAAATTTGTCCTCTCGAAGATGTTGAATCGCGCGGAATGGCACAACTCGAAAAGTACATGCATTTTAGTATGTCGGTTTGGGCGCAGAGTAAACTTAACTTCCGAAATGCCCTAATACAAAGACTAACTCCCGATTTTGCTACAGCCTTCGAACCCACAATCAAACAATGGTGGTCGGCCGAAACCCGAGCCATTTTAGAAAAGATGATTTCGAACTTAAAGCATAAATAAACCCGAATTAATCAATACAAATCTCCAATTGCTGAACAAATGATTTTATGAGAGTAAATCCTTCACTGTAGTCTTTGGGATACAAGCTGTTTTTAATTTTGTTAAAATTGATTTACAAGCATTTAACAATTAAGCATTTCGAATACGTAATATGGGATTTACCATGACTAATAAACACTAAATCCTTACAAAACATATCAGCTAGAATTACAATTCAATTATAGTATAAAGTCATCTTTCTTTTTTCTGAAGCGAGTTAATTAGCAGAATAGTGCTTGACTAATATTTAAGAACAGTATTAAAAATTCCAATTTTTTCAGTATTATTGGTAGGAAATTAATTCACGATTAACCTAAATAATGATAAATGCTTAAGAAATT
>CAXNNF010000019.1:0-9197 GCA_964203455.1 Bacteroidia bacterium | reverse complement strand
CTTATTTTTTTAAATTTTTGAATGGAAGCCCGAATTCACGTAGTAATGCAAATGCTTCTTTATCTGTTTCTGCGTTGGTTACAAATGTTATATCCATTCCCATTATACGCGTCACTTTATCAATATTGATCTCTGGAAAAATGATTTGTTCTGTAACTCCCAAAGTGTAGTTACCATAACCATCAAATCCTTTATCATTAATTCCGCGAAAATCTCTGATCCTTGGAAGTGCAACTACAATTAATCTTTCAAGAAACTCATACATTCTATCACCACGTAATGTTACACGTGCTCCAATTGGAACACCCTTACGTAATTTGAAGTTAGAGATGTCTTTCTTAGATTTTGTAGCAACTGCTTTTTGACCAGAAATGATTGACATCTCAGAAATTGCAGAATCAATTAATTTTTTATCAGAAACAGCTGCACCAATACCTTGATTGATACAGATTTTTTCTAATTTAGGTACTTGCATAGTACTTTTGTAGCCAAACTCGCTTAGTAGAGTAGCACTAATTTCCTTGCGGTACTTCGTTTTAAGATTGGGTGTATATTCCATTACTTGATAACCTCCCCTGATTTTTTTGAAAAACGAACCATTTTACCATTTGCATCAGCTTTGCGGCCTGTGCGTGTTGGTTTTCCAGTTCCTGGCTCAATTAACATTAGGTTGGAAATGTGAACAGGTCCTTCCATTTTGATAATACCGCCTTGTGGATACTTTGTACTCGCTTTCGCATGTTTCGATATCATGTTGACACCTATAACAATTGCGCGCATTTTCTTTGTGTCAATTTCACGTATTTCACCCATTTGACCTTTTGAATCACCGGCTAATACAGTTACTTTATCTCCTTTTTTGATGTGAAGTTTCATTGCTCTTTAATATTATTAGAGTACCTCTGGTGCGAGAGAAACAATTTTCATAAACTGTTTTTCACGTAATTCACGAGCTACTGGTCCAAAAATACGCGTGCCTCTTAGCTCATCGTTATTATTCAATAATACAACTGCATTATCGTCAAATCTTATATAAGATCCATCTGCACGACGAATTTCTTTTTTAGTGCGAACCACAACCGCTTTGGCTACGGCTCCCTTTTTAGCATTTCCTGAAGGTAAAGCATGTTTAATAGTGACAACAATTTTGTCTCCTACCGATGCATATCTTTTTTTGGTTCCTCCAAGTACACGAATACAAAGCACCTCTTTAGCGCCACTGTTATCTGCTACTGTTAATCGGGATTCCTGTTGTATCATGACACTTTAATAATTCTATTCTTAAATTCAATTATTTTGCACGATCGATTATTTCAACCATTCTCCAACGTTTGTTTTTACTCATTGGACGTGTTTCGCTTATACGAACTGTATCACCAATACCACAATCGTTTTTATCATCATGCGCAAAAAATGTAGTCGTTTTTTTTACAAATTTTCCGTATTTCGGATGCTTTACTTTTCTCTCAACTGCAACAATAATGGTTTTATCCATTTTATTGCTTCTTACCAAACCGGTACGTTCTTTACGAAGATTTCTTTCTATTGATTCCATCATCTAATTAGTTAGCGGTTGATGTTGATTGACGCTTGTGAAGTTCAGTTTTTAATCGTGCAATACCGCGACGAGTAGATCTGATTTTCAATGGATTTTCTATTTTTGAAACAGTATGCCCAAAAACTAATTTGGATAATACTTGGGTTTCTTCGGATATTTTCTCTATCAATTCTTCAACTGAAAGATCTATTATTTCTATCTGTTTCATATCTTTTTATGCAGTTGCTTCGACATAATCGCGGCGAACAATAAATTTCGTTGTTACCGGTAGTTTTTGTGCTGCTAATCGAAGTGCTTCTTTTGCAATTTCCATTGGAACACCTTCAGCTTCAAAAATAATTGTCCCTGGTTTTACAACAGCAACCCAATATTCTGGAGCTCCTTTACCTTTACCCATACGAACCTCTGCAGGTTTTTTGGTAATTGGTTTATCAGGAAAAATACGTATCCAAATTTGTCCCTCACGTTTCATGTAACGAGTTACTGCAATACGTGCTGCTTCAATTTGGCGAGCTGTCATCCAAACCCCCTCCATAGCTTTAATTCCGAATGATCCGAATGCTAACTCATGACCTCGAGTAGCATTACCATGCATCTTCATTTTATGCTGCTTCCTGTACTTCGTACGTTTCGGCTGTAACATCTGATTTTATTATTTCGTGTTTTAAATACTAGTCCCAAATATCGATACTGAATGATTCGGCCTTCTATTTTGGGGACGGCAAAGATAGTAAGTTGTTTTTATTTTCCAACAAGGTATTGTAAAATATTTCAACCTATTTTATTAAAAAAAATTTTATGTAGTCTAACTGAATGTAAATCAGTTAAATATGCTAAAATTATTTTCTTGTAGAATATGTTTACAAACAAAAAAAGGGAAGTAAAACTTCCCTTTTTTTGTTTGTTTTATGATTTATTTCTCTTATTCCTAGAGCGTCCACCACGATCTCTATCGCGATCTCTGTCTGGTGAAGATGAAGCGCCACTGTTTTTCTGAGCAGCCATTCCAATGTTTGGAGATAAATCTCTTTTGCCAAATACCTCACCTTTACAAATCCAAACTTTAACACCTAATCTACCATATGTTGTATGGGCTTCTGATAAAGCATAGTCAATATCTGCACGAAGTGTATGTAGTGGAGTTCTACCTTCTTTATAACTCTCAACTCGAGCCATTTCTGCGCCTCCTAAGCGTCCAGAAACTTTACATTTAATACCTTCGGCACCCATTCTCATTGTAGAAGCAATTGATGTTTTCATTGCACGACGGAATGAAATTCTTCCTTCTAACTGACGAGCAATGCCATCTGCTACTAAACGAGCATCTAATTCGGGTCTTTTGATTTCAAATATATTGATTTGAACATCCTTCTTAGTTAACTTTTTAAGTTCCTCTTTCAATTTATCAACCTCTTGTCCTCCCTTACCTATAATGATACCTGGACGAGCAGTATTAATTGTAACAGTAACTATTTTAAGATGTCGTTCAATGACGATTCTAGATACGCCCGCTTTTACAAGACGTGCACTCAGATACTTGCGGATTTGATGATCTTCAAGAAGTTTATCGGCATATTTACGACCTCCATACCAATTGGAGTCCCATCCTCTTACAATTCCTAAACGAAGAGCTATTGGATTACATTTTTGTCCCATGTAATTTGTTTTTCTTTAATTTTTTAAATAGCAGCTGTAACTTCTTTTGAATCCAAAACCAAAGTAACATGGTTCGAACGTTTACGGATTCTAAAACCTCTACCTTGCGGTGCAGGTCTTAGTCTCTTGAGCATACGAGCAGCATCAACTTTAATCTCTTTTACGAAAACATTGCTGTCTTCAATTCTAAGACCTTCATTTTTTGCTTGCCAATTTGCAATTGCAGATAAGAGAAGTTTTTCAAGACGCAACGCTGCGTCTTTGTTTGTAAATTTTAATATCGCCAATGCACGATCTACATCAACACCTCTTACTAAATCTGCAACTAATCGCATTTTACGAGGTGATGTTGGACAATCATTTAATTTGGCAAATGCAATTGTTTTTCTCTCTGCCTTCATTGCATCGGCACGGAGTTTTTTTCTGGCTCCCATGGTTTTTTCGGATAAAGAACGTTAATGATTATTTTCTTCCCTTGTCCTTACGATTACCCGCATGACCACGGTAAGTACGAGTTGGAGCAAATTCTCCAAGTTTGTGACCAACCATGTTCTCGGTAACATAAACCGGGATGAATTTATTGCCATTATGAACGGCGATTGTTTGACCAACAAAATCTGGTGAAATCATGGAACGTCTTGCCCATGTTTTAATTACAGATTTTTTTCCTGATTCAATCATGGAGTATACTTTACGCTCCAGTTTGAAATCAATAAAGGGTCCTTTTTTTAGTGAACGGCTCATTTGTTTTGATTCTCAGGTGTTGATAATTATTTTTTACGACGCTCTATGATGTACTTCGTGCTGTGATTTTTCGGTGCACGAGTTTTGTAACCTTTAGCTGGAATTCCATTTCTGCTACGTGGATGACCTCCTGAAGAGCGTCCTTCACCACCACCCATCGGGTGATCAACTGGATTCATTGAAACACCACGGTTACGTGGTCTTCTTCCTTGCCAACGTGTACGTCCTGCTTTACCTGAACGAACAAGTCTATGATCTGGATTAGATACTGTTCCTAGAACTGCTAAACATGTAGCTAATATCATTCGAGTTTCTCCAGAAGGAAGTCTCACAATAACGTATTTGCCGTCTTTTGCAGTTAACTGAGCTGAAACACCTGCACTTCTTACAAATTGAGCACCTTGCCCAGGACGTAATTCGATATGGTGAATCATAGATCCAAGAGGAATATCGCTTAGAAATAAAGCATTTCCCGGTTCTACTGGAGCTTTCGTCCCAGACATGATAGGATGTCCTACTTCTACTCCGTTTGGAGCAATAATATACCTTTTTTCTCCATCAGCATATTGAAGTAATGCAATACGCGCAGATCTATTCGGATCGTATTCGATTGATTTAACAACAGCAGGAACATCGTGTTTATCACGTTTGAAATCAATCAAACGATAACGTTGTTTGTGACCACCACCAATGTAGCGCATAGTCATTTTTCCACTGTGGTTACGCCCACCGGATTTCTTTTGCTTAACCAACAATGACTTCTCCGGCTCGCGGGTAGTAACATCGCTGTAAGTGTCAGCTACCTTAAATCGGGTACCTGGTGTAATTGGATTGAATTTTCTAAGTCCCATTTCTTATCAAATGTTACTGTAAAAGTCGATAGAATCTCCAGCTTTCAATTGTACAATTGCTTTTTTGCAATTCCCAACTAAACCAGAGTTAACTCCACTTTTAGTGTTACGCATTTTAACTTTGCCGATGTATTTCATCGTGCGGATATTTTCAACAGATACGCCATAGATTTTTTCAATGGCATTTTTGATTTCAATTTTGTTGGCCTCAGAATGAACCACAAAACCAAAGCGGTTCATCTTCTCGGATTGTCCGCTCATCTTTTCTGTGATGATAGGTTTGATGATGATGCTCATAATTAATTTTGTGCTAGAAGGTTTTCAATTGTTTGAACAGAATTCTCAAATAAAACGATACTGCTTGCATTAAGAATATCATAGGTATTCAAATCGCTTGCTAATACTACCTTACTTCGCTGAATGTTACGAGAAGAAAGATATAAATTATCGTTCATTTCAGGAACTACAACAAGTGTTTTCTTATCAGAAACATTAAGTTTATTAAGAATACTGTTGTAATTTTTTGTAGATGGTTTTTCGAAACTGAAATGCTCAACTAAGACAATCCCATTTTCTAAAGCTTTGTATGTAAGAGCAGACTTACGAGCCAATTGCTTCACTTTTTTATTTAAGCGGAAAGAATAGTCTCTTGGACGTGGTCCGAAAATTCTACCTCCACCAACAAATACTGGTGATTTAATACTACCTGCACGAGCACCACCTGTACCCTTTTGGCGTTTTAGTTTTCTTGTAGAACCAGCTATTTCGGCACGCTCTTTTGACTTGTGTGTACCTTGTCTGCGATTTGCAAGAATCTGCTTAACATCGAGATAAAGTGCGTGATCGTTTGGTTCGATTCCGAAAATGTCCTTACTTAAAGAAATTTTTCGGCCGGTCTCTTGACCGTTGGAGTTGTATACTGCGAGTTCCATGTTACTTCTCAATCATTACGTAAGAACCTTTTGGACCTGGTATAGCACCTTGCACAACGATAAGATTCTGTTCGGGTAAAACTTTCAAAACGATAAGATTTTGCACTTTAACTCGTGCTCCACCTGTTCTTCCTGCCATACGCATTCCCTTGAATACGCGTGATGGATATGATGATGCTCCTAATGATCCTGGAGCACGAAGACGGTTATGTTGACCGTGAGTTGCCATACCAACACCACTAAAACCGTGACGCTTAACAACACCTTGAAAACCTTTACCTTTTGAAGTTCCAATTACACTAACAAATTCTCCTTCTTCAAACAAATCAACACTGATTGAACTACCCAATGCATGCTCTGAATCAAAGTAACGAAACTCAACAAGCTTGCGCATGGGAGTTGAATTTGCTTTGGCAAAGTGACCTTTCATTGCAGCAGTTGTGTGCTTCTCTTTTTTCTCGTCAAACGCCAGTTGAACTGCGCTATAACCATCAATTGCGATGGTTTTGACTTGCGTAACAACGCAAGGACCAGCTTCTATAATTGTGCATGGTATGTTCTTACCAGCGGCACTGTAGATGCTAGTCATACCGATTTTTTTTCCGATTAGACCTGACATTTTATTTTTATTGTGTTATTTAAATTTATTCGTATTGATTAAACTAGACTTTAATTTCAACTTCTACACCGCTAGGAAGTTCTAATTTCATTAGAGCGTCTACAGTTTTTGAAGTAGTACTATAAATGTCTAACAATCGCTTGTATGAACAAAGTTGAAATTGTTCACGCGCTTTCTTGTTAACGTGAGGAGATCGTAATACAGTAAAAATCTTTTTGTTCGTAGGAAGTGGAATAGGTCCACTTACAACAGCTCCAGTAGATTTTACTGTCTTAACAATTTTCTCAGCTGACTTGTCTACTAAATTGTAGTCGTAAGACTTGAGTTTAATTCTGATTTTTTGGCTCATGATAAATATAAAGAACGATTATGCATTTGCTGTTTTACCTTTTACTTTTGCGATTACCTCATCAGCTACGTTTCTTGGTGCTTCAGAATAATGCGAAGGCTCCATAGTAGATGTTGCGCGACCGGAAGAAATAGTTCTTAATGTTGTTACATATCCAAACATTTCACTCAAAGGTACTTTTGCACGAATTACTTGAGCTCCTCCACGACTATCCATTCCTTCTAACTGCCCACGACGTTTGTTCAAATCTCCGATAATATCTCCCATGTAATCTTCTGGAGTTACAACCTCAACTTTCATAATTGGCTCAAGCAATACTGGTTTAGCTTTAGGTAAAGCTTCACGGAACGCTGTTTTTGCACAGATTTCGAATGATAATGAATCGGAATCGACAGCATGGTATGAACCATCACTTAAGGTTACTTTAAGGCTATCCATTGTATAACCAGCTAGTACACCATTTTGCATTGCTGTTTTGAAACCTTTTTCAACAGATGGAATGTATTCACGTGGAATGTTACCTCCAACAACTGCATTCACAAACTGAAGACCTTCTTTTCCTTCGTCAGCAGGGCCAATAGTTACTAAAATGTCAGCGAATTTACCACGACCACCCGTTTGTTTCTTGTAAACTTCACGGTGATTAATTGTTGTAGTAATAGCTTCTTTGTAATTTACTTGTGGCGCACCTTGGTTACACTCAACCTTGAACTCGCGTTTCAAACGGTCAAGGATAATTTCTAAGTGAAGCTCACCCATTCCACTGATGATTGTTTGTCCAGAATCCTCATCAGTTTTAACACGGAATGTAGGATCTTCTTCAGCAAGTTTAGAAAGTGCCATTCCCAATTTATCTACGTCAGCTTGAGTTTTTGGCTCAATAGCTACACCGATAACTGGATCAGGGAAGTTCATTGCTTCAAGAACAATTGGATGTTTTTCGTCACAAAGTGTATCACCAGTTTTGATATCCTTAAATCCAACTGCTGCACCAATATCACCAGCCTCAATATATTCAATTGAATTTTGTTTGTTAGCATGCATTTGGAATATACGGCTAATACGTTCCTTGTTGCCACTACGAGTATTGAGTACATACGAGCCTGCATCCAAATGTCCTGCGTAAGCACGGAAGAAACATAAACGTCCTACGAACGGATCTGTTGCAATTTTAAATGCAAGTGCAGTAAACGGCTCTTTTACATCTGGGCGACGAGTTACCTCTAAACCAGTATCAGGGTTTATACCTGTAATACTTTCTTTGTCCATTGGACTTGGCATCAGCTCCATTACTAAGTCGAGCATAGTCTGCACTCCTTTGTTTTTGAAAGCTGTTCCACATACCATAGGAACAATTTTATTTGTAACGCATGCTTGACGAAGTGCTGTCAATATTTCGCGTTCGGTGATTGTTTCTGGAGCATCAAAAAACTTCTCCATCAAACTATCATCAAATTCAGCAATTGCTTCAAGGAGCTTTCCTCTCCATTCAGTTGCCTCTTCTAACATATCATCCGGAATTGGAACTTCGTTAAAAGTCATTCCTTTATCTTCTTCATTCCATTCAATTCCACGGAAGTTAATCAAATCAACTACACCACGAAATGTTTCTTCAGCTCCAATTGGAAGTTGAAGAGGAATTGGATTACCTCCAAGTACTTCCTTAACCTGTTTAACTACAGCAAGGAAATCAGCTCCTTGACGATCCATTTTATTAACAAATCCTAAACGAGTAACGTTATAGTTATTTGCAAGGCGCCAGTTTGTTTCTGATTGAGGTTCAACACCATCCACTGCAGAAAACAAAAACACCAATCCATCCAATACACGAAGTGAACGATTTACCTCTACTGTAAAGTCAACGTGACCAGGAGTATCGATAATGTTCAATTTGTATTTATTATCACGGTAATGCCAAAAACAAGTAGTTGCAGCAGACGTGATTGTGATTCCACGTTCTTGCTCCTGAACCATCCAGTCCATAGTAGCAGCTCCGTCGTGAACCTCACCGATTTTGTGATTTACCCCGGTGTAATAAAGAATACGTTCTGTTGTAGTGGTTTTACCTGCATCAATATGCGCAGCAATTCCGATGTTTCTTGTATATTGAAGATCGTGAGCCATGACGTTCTTTTGAATTTTTTTATATTAAAATCGGAAATGTGAAAATGCTTTGTTTGCTTCTGCCATTCTATGAGTATCTTCCTTCTTCTTGTGAGCTGATCCTTCGCCTTTGGAAGCAGCAACAATTTCAGAAGCTAAACGTTGAGCCATAGATTTCTCGTTACGTTTACGTGAATACATAATCATCCATTTCATTCCCAAAGCGATTTTACGATCTGGACGAATTTCCATTGGAATCTGAAAAGTTGCACCACCAACACGGCGGCTTTTAACTTCAACAGTTGGACTTAAGTTTTCTAAAGCTCGTTTCCAAACTTCATGTCCGTTTTCTTCTGTTCTTTTTTCAACGATATCTACTGCATCG
>CAXNNF010000018.1:0-9499 GCA_964203455.1 Bacteroidia bacterium | reverse complement strand
AGTTGGCACATATAAAGAACTTCGAGATAATAAAGTAACCAATAAAGAAGGCGGTTTTCTTGGTTTAGGAAAAAAGAAAATCTTGAAGACGGATTTCAATCAAGATTACTTTACACAGGTTGACGTTTCAAAAATTAAGTCAATTCCGGTAAATGGTAAAAATGCAAAGGTAATTACCAATCATCCAACTAGTTCCTATAAGCTTGAAATGGATAGTAAGAAAAAAGTGAAGAGTCTTACTATTACTAACTCAGAAACGTTTTGGAGATCTTCTAAATATTTGGTGATTACCGTCGATAAATAGTAATCTGCCAAAGTTTGGTAGTATTTAAATTTACAACATAAAAAAACGGCGACCTTTATTAAAGGGTCGCCGTTTTCATTTATATTGTGGTGATTTGTGATGAGCAACATGAAAAATCATACTCAATATATTAGACGCAAGTTTTAAATTATTGGTTGCATTGAAATAAAAATTAATGACTACTAGTTTTAAATGAATAACGGAGTGAGAACATCCAAGCTATCTTTGCTGAATGTGTGCGAATACTTCTCAATCAATTATGTTAAACAAACATTCAATAGTATGTCACTTGCTAGGGAAATGCGCCTTGAAAGCAAAATCTCAATTAATAAAGGGATAATAAATTAAAAATCATTTACAATAATTCGTTTGCCAAGTTTGCAAGTTCCGATCGTTCTCCTTTTTCTAGGGTAATATGAGCATACAAAGGATTGTCTCGAATTTTATCTATTAAATAACTCAATCCATTCGATTGCGTGTCGAGATAAGGCGTATCAATTTGAAAAATGTCGCCTGTAAATACAATTTTCGTGTTTTCTCCAGCACGTGTTATTATGGTTTTTACTTCGTGCGGTGTTAGGTTCTGCGCTTCATCTACAATGAAATAGATATTCGAAAGACTTCTTCCTCGGATATATGCTAAAGGTGTAATCATTAATTTTTCACTTTCCACCATTTCTGTAATTTTCTTGTATTCCTTATCGCTTTCTTCCCATTGATTTTGAATCATTTTCAAATTATCCCAAAGTGGTTCCATGTATGGATTCAGCTTGCTTTTGATATCGCCGGGCAAATACCCAATATCTTTATTACTTAATGGAACAATGGGGCGAGCAAGATACACTTGACGGTATTCGCGTTTTTGTTCCAATGCACCACTTAAAGCTAATAACGTTTTTCCAGTTCCGGCAACACCTTGCAATGTCACTAACTTTATTTCAGGATTCATCAGAGCATGTAATGCAAAAATTTGTTCCGCATTACGCGGACGAATTCCATACGCAATGGTTTTTTCAACCCGCTCCATAAGTTTCGTGCTTGCATTGTAGGTTGCCAACACCGAATGTTTCCCGTTTTTTAAAATGTAATAATGATTGCAGATAGGATCAACTTTCAGAAAATCTTCGGGCGCGCAAGTACCGTGGCTGTATATCTGATCAATAACGGTAACGCTTACCCCGTTAATAACCGATTTACCTGTGTAAAGCTCATCTACATTTTTGATTTTCCCAGTTTGAAAATCTTCACTGTGTAGGTTTAATGATTTAGCCTTTAATCGAAGATTTATGTCCTTGGTTACCAGAACTACTTTTTGATCAGGATTTTCTTTGCTCAATGCTAGCGCCGAATTTATTATTCGATGGTCGGCTTTGTCTTCTCCCAAAATTTGAACGGCATCGATATTTCCTTTGCCATTCATCTCTACTTTAAATCGTCCTAATTTACCTCCTAGAGGCCGCCAATCTGTGAGAATAAAATCGCCCGACAAACGGTCCATTTCACGAATAAATTCTCGTGCTTCAAAATTCTTGGTGTCGTTTCCTTTTTTAAAATTATCGAGGTCCTCAAGAACCGTAATAGGAATTGCAACATCGTTATCGTCGAAACTATAAATTGAATTGTGATTGTATAGAATTACAGATGTATCTAGAACATAAATCTTCTTTGATTTGATTTTTCGAGTTGCCATGATTTGATTTTATGCTAAACTAAACGTAATTCAAATTCCATAGTATCCAATTTCACCCCGACTTATCAACGATTTTCAACAATTCAAGTGAAATATTCATAAAGACTTACGACACAATTAACCTAACCCATATTTATTTTAATAATCTGCAATTTTCTAGAACCAAGTGAATTCACTACTTCAAAAAACCAAATAGGTTTAGATTGCTGATTTTGAGGAAATTAATAATATTATTTTCCTAGATTTCCAATGACTTTTTATTCAAAGAGAAATTATTTTAACATTTTCAAAATAAATTTGTTGAAAACCATTTGCACATTCGTGATGATTGATTACTTTTGCATCCCTTTTCTAAAGAAGAGGATAACAAATCTTTCTTAATTATGTACGCAATTGTAGATATCGCAGGTCAGCAATTTAAAGTGGAGAAAGACCAAGAGCTGTTTGTTCACCGTCTCGATAATAACGAAGGTGACTCTGTTAATTTCGACAACGTTTTGTTGATCGATAATAATGGTTCAGTGAAGGTTGGAGCTCCCACCGTAAGCGGTGCAAGCGTGAGTGCTAAAGTGCTCACACACCTTAAAGGTGATAAGGTAATCGTTTTCAAAAAGAAACGTCGTAAAGGCTATCAGAAGTCTAACGGTCACCGTCAATCATTTACTAAAATTCAGATTTCAGGTATTAACGCCTAATCCCAACTAGAAAACATGGCACATAAGAAAGGGGCTGGTAGCTCCAAAAACGGTCGCGAATCACATAGCAAACGTCTTGGTGTGAAAATTTTTGGTGGTCAATTGGCTATCGCAGGAAATATCATCATCCGTCAACGCGGAACCAAGCATCATCCAGGCCTTAACGTAGGTATTGGAAAAGATCACACTCTGTTTGCTCTTGTAGACGGAACGGTGCAATTCAAACGTCGCAGCGATGATAAATCGTTTGTGTCGATTGTTCCTTTCGTAGCAAATTAATTCTTTAAAATAATAGAGCCTTTGTATGATAAATACAGAGGCTTTTTGTGTTGAGGTTAACTCAAACGGATTGAACTGAACTATTTAAAGGACTAGAATTTATCAAACTGCCGAAAATCTAAAATCAACTTGGTGACATTTAGACTTACAATTGCCTGTGTTACTTAAAACGGCAGTTAGCAGATGGGCCTATAATTTTATTGTCCTATAAGTTTGGAATTGCTTTCAGTGAGCTTTTGTTTTATATATTCCTTTAGCTCATCAATAGTCATGTTTTGAGTTTCGGAGCTTATATTATCTCTGATATCTCTCATCATCTTAACGGCATCAAACTGTTTTTCTTTTTTAGTCGTTTTCATAATTCACCAAGTCTCTGGGACTTCTTATTTCAATCATTGAGTAACCTAGACGTAAATTCACAGAATTATAGCCTTTAATTCTCTCAAGATTTACGATGTGTTTGAAATTCCAACTTGCTAAAACATCAACTTTGTTAATTGTAGCTAAGGCAATATGACGACAATCTTCAACACTTGTTTTACCGACTACTTTTTCATAAATATAAGTATCTGCAAGTTTGATAGCTTCTTCAGACAATTCAACTCTTTGGAATTTTTCTGCTGAAAAACTAAGAAGGAATTCCCTAACATGCTGTGGAGCGTTGATTAACTCAAGGTCAAGTAAGTCAGAAACTACGAAAATGATTTCAGTATTGTTAAGCCTTTCAAATAGCTTAGTAGTTGCCTCAATAAATTCTTCGTCAAAGTACCCGCCGACTATAGAAGTATCTATGTAAATTCTCTGTTTCATCTTACTATCTCCTCTCACAAATATAGCAAAATGTATTCATTGGCAATTTCGATGGTATTGCCAGTGCTAAACTGACTTACCTCTAACTAATTTTTGTAAATGTTTTAAATGCGTATTAAAATCCAATAACAAACCCAAACATCCAATTAATTGAAAATTGTATAAATCCCTATTTCGATTTTACTTTTATTTTCATCCCGGTCTTTAACACGGTTTTAGATGAAAATCCATTTAGCTTTCTGATTTCAGCTAGAGTCATTCCGTGACTAACGGCTACTTTCCACAATGAATCGCCCGGTTTGACTTTGTATGTTGAAACGCCCGGAGCTCTATTTTCTTTCTGTTCCGACTGAGAAGTTGTTTCTGAAGTAGGTTTCACTTCGGTTGTTTGTTCCGAATTCTGACTTGTTGCATCCGAGGGTTTGTTTTCACCACTTGCACTCACGGTTGTTTGATTTACCTGAGAAGAGTAGGGTGGACTTACTTTTAATCGTTGCCCGCGTTTCAGTTTGGCACTTCGTAAATTGTTCCACTTTTTAATTTCATTCACCGTTACCCCATATTTTCTAGCTACTGCTGAAATACTCTCGCCCGATCGAACTACGTGTGTTTTGGAAGCAATTGGTAAAGCTCGCTTTATGTTTAACAAGCTATCCATTCTGCTTTCTTTAGAAGATTTATAGGAATAAATGGTTTCCTCGTTATTAATAAAAGCGGCAATCTTACTTTTAGGAAGAGTTAAAATATGACGTCCTTCCGTTTCTGGAATTACACCAAGTAAATAAGAAGGATTCAAAAATTCAACGTCTTCAATGGGCATATCCAAAACCGCAGAAATTTGATTAAATGTTAAGCGTCGGTGAATGTGCAGTGTATCAATTTCATTGAAAATGGCTTTGGGCATAATCGGATACAGATTATGCTCTCTCGAATAGTTCATCACGTAAACAGCTGCAATAAATGCCGGAACATATCCTGCAGTTTCTTTGGGTAAAAAAGGACGAAGATCCCAGTAGTTAGTTTTCCCTCCTGAACGGCGAATTGCTTTATTTACATTTCCGGGCCCGCTATTATAAGCAGCAAGAACCAATGACCAATCTTTGTAAATGGAATACAGGTATTTCATATACAAACAAGCAGCTTCCGTCGATTTTATTGGGTCGCAGCGCTCATCTATGTAACTATTGATATTGAGTTTGAACATCTTTCCCGTTCCGTACATGAATTGCCAAAGGCCTTGAGCCCCAACACGGGAGCGGGCTGCGGGATTTAAAGCCGATTCTACAATGGCGAGGTATTTTAATTCAAGTGGCATTTTATATTTTGCCAAGGTCTCTTCAAAAAGTGGAAAGTACAATTCAGAAAGACCAATCATGCGCGATACCTGATTGCGTTTCCGGATAGAGTACATATTGATGTATGCTTTTACTTCCTCGTTGTAAATGAGTTTAAATGGCGACATCGCGTCCATCTTGGCAATGCGCTCCGCAAGTATCTGCGAAGAATAAATGGGAACTGAGTCGGGTGAAAAACTGAAACTTCCTGGCCGGCCTACTTCTCCGTTATAACGAGATGTCTCGAACAATTTCAAGTAAGCGAGACTATCTAGCTGAGCCGCAATAGGATCATCAGCCAATAGCCGAATGGAGGAGTCTCGCGAAGAAACATAGGTTCTCTTTTGCGGAAAAGCGATGCTTACCAACAGCAAGAAAAGTCCGGAAAAAAGAGCTTTTAAACGCATGCTTAAATCAAAAACGAAATCAATAAAAACTTAGTATATCAAATTCACCGAATTCTAATAAGGGCGAAAGCGTATATCCCAAACCTACTTGTTTTTTTACCACAAAAGCGAAGGGTTCACTGAAAATTCAACACAATTTTGTTCACAACAAGATTGTTTATTCCCATTCATTCATCAAACGCGATGAAAATGCCATCAATTGAGAATCGTGATTTGTGTTTGCCATCAATTGAACTCCGAATGGCAAACCGTTACTGTGCTTCCCGAGTGGCAATGATATTGCCGGAACTCCACATAAATTGGCTTGAACGGTATAAATATCTTCCAAATACATTTTAATTGGATCGGCACTTCGTTCTCCTAATTTGAAAGCTGAGCTGGGAGTGCTCGGTAATAAGATAAAATCGTTATTCTCAAAAATGGATTGCGTGCGATCGCGAAGTATGCGACGTACTTTTTGCGCTTTTGAATAATATGCATCATAATACCCCGAACTCAATACAAACGTACCAAGCATGATTCTGCGTTTTACTTCAGCTCCAAAACCTTCGGAACGCGATAATTTATACGTTGATTCCAAATCTGTCGCATTCTTACTGCGATATCCATAATGAATACCGTCGTAGCGTGATAAATTTGAAGAAGCTTCGGCAGTTGTTAAAACATAGTAAGCCGGAATTACATAGTCTAGAAATGGGAAATCTACAGCGGTAACTGTATGTCCATCGGCTTTTAACTGCTCAATGAGCTCCATCAATCGAGTACGAATTTCGGGGTCTAACCCTTCATTTTCGACGTAATCTCGTATGTATGCAATGCGGTATTTTCCATCAGCTTTTAATTCATTCGAAAAAGAAGCTGCCGGTTTTTGGTACATGGTAGAGTCGAATTCATCGGGACCCGCAATCACTTCCATGATCAGTGCGCAATCTTCAACATTGTTCGTCATTGGACCAACTTGATCGAAAGACGAGGCATACGCAATACATCCCCAGCGGGAAACCAAACCGTAAGTGGGTTTGTACCCAACAATTCCACAAAAAGAAGCAGGTTGACGAATGGAACCACCCGTATCCGATCCTAAAGTTGCAAGACATAAACCTGCAGCAACAGCAGCCGCAGATCCGCCCGAAGAACCACCCGGAACGCGAGAAGAATCAAGCGGATGTTTTACTGGACCAAATGCCGAATTTTCATTGGAGCTGCCCATGGCAAATTCGTCGCAATTCAATCGACCAATAATAACTGCATCTTCATCAATAAGTCGCTGAACTACAGTTGCAGAGTAAAGCGACTCGAATCCCTCAAGTATTTTACTTGAGGCCGAAACCTGATGTCCTTTATAGCATAGATTGTCTTTTAACCCTATCACCATTCCGGCCAACTTACCAACATTTCCGCCCTTCCATTTTTGGTCGATGGCAATAGATTGTTGCAATGCATCCTCTTCAAACACCTCTAAAAAAGCGTTTAAATAAGATTTTTCTTCAATGGTTTTTAAGTAATGGCGCGTTACAGCCTCCATGGTCGTTGATCCGTCGGCAATTGCAGAGCGGGTTTCGGCCAGCGATAAGTACATAGGCTAAATGGAAATTTGCAATCAGTTCTTATTCTCAGGCAATTGTTCGTCTTTCTTACCGTCTTTAGCATCCTTAAATTCGCGAATGCCTTGTCCGATACCTTTCATTAATTCAGGTATTTTTTTCCCTCCGAATAAAAGTAACACAGCTGCAGCAATCAGAAAAATATGTCCTGGGCTGATTAATTGAAGCAAAACAGATAACATCATGGTTATAAAATAAGATTCAAAAGTAAGATATTCTTGTCTATTATGGATGTTAATTATCAAGACAAAGACTCAGATAATTTATTCTTTTCGATACGCGCTGCGATTACGATGCTCACTTCATAAAGAAGAAACAACGGAATGGACACAATGATTTGACTTGTAACATCTGGAGGTGTTATGATTGCGGCAACAATAAGGATAATTACATAGGAGATTTTGCGCGAAGCTCTTAAGGAAGCCGGACCAACCAAACCAATTTTCGCTAAAAAATAAATCACAATGGGAAGCTCAAATACAAGCCCGCTTCCAAAAGTGGATGTTACCACCGTTGAAATAAAACTATTTAATCCAATTTGATTAGCCACCAATGCACTAACTTGGTAATTTCCGAAAAAGTAAACGCTGAGTGGAGTTATGACATAATAGCCAAATGCAATTCCTGTTATAAATAGAAAAGTTCCCCAAAAAATGAGTCCATTGGCGTATTGGCGCTCATTGGTGTAAAGTGCGGGTTTTATAAATCGCCAAATCTCCCATAACAAATAAGGAAATGCTAAAATAATTCCTGATACAACCGCAATGGTTAAATGAGCTGTAAACTGACCAGCCATGCTGATGCTGATGAGTTCGAAATTTAAATCACCCATGCAAATACTATCGTCATGGAAAAGCTGGTTAGATAACCAACAGAAAAATCGATAGGTAGGAAAGTCGTTGTACTTCGGAGCCAATAAAATGCCATCAAAAATGATCTCCTTATAAACAAAAGCGATGGTCCCGAAAACAAAAACGGCAATGGACGAACGCACCAAATGCCAGCGAAGTGCTTCGAGGTGGTCGAGAAAACTCATCTCTGAGCCAGTTTCTTCTTGGGGCTGATCGAGTGCCATGGACCGCAAAGATAGAAAGCTATTTCAGGTTCTCAAGCGACTATTTTCAAGACCTGTTTTTCAAATTCAGATTCTGGCTTTTCAAGAGTTCATTGTACTCTTCGAGCAGATGCATATATTTATCTTTCCAATATTGCGCAGTTTGATTGCCATACTCGTTATCGTTGGCGTCTTCAATGAGGTGACTTCGACGAGCATTGGGTTTAAATTCATTGAGATCATGAGAAAAATCGTGATGAATCAGCTTTCCAATTTCTAGGAAAACATCCAAAGAAACATCCTGCCTAGTAAATTGATTATAAAGCCATCTGCGACTTTTACTCAACTTTTTTACAATTCGTGTTATAGGAACTCCACTTTGACGAATTGCCGTTTCTAATATTTCACCTCGATGCTGCATCTTGGCAAATCTCAGTAGTGAAGTGTAAATTAAAAGCGCCATAAAATGCACATAAATGACTCTGTGAAATTTTCAATGAAGGGTTATTTTTCAAACACCTGAAAAAAGTAATTTAGCCATATGAATGAACAGATTCCTCTTTCGGTAATATTGAATGAACTTGGTGAAGACCGGGAACATTATTTTAATGCGGTATCGCCGGTTATTGCTCAGTCTTCCAACTTTTGTTTCCCAACGGTTGCTTCTATGCGGGAAGCGCTGCAGAAGGAATTTGAAAATCCATTTTACACACGTGGGTTCAATCCTACCGTTGGAATTCTTCGCCAAAAATTAGCAGCACTCGAAGGTACAGAAGACGCCTTGGTTTGTGCATCGGGAAGTGCCGCGGTTTCCATTGCGGTTATTGGTAATCTCAAAGCCGGTGATCATGTTATTTGTGTGCAAAAGCCTTATAGCTGGACCTATAAATTACTCAATACCATGCTCATTCGCTTTGGCATTGAAACTACTTTCATTGATGGAACAGAAATTTCAAATTTCGAACATGCGCTGAAACCCAATACACGCATGGTTTTCATCGAAAGTCCCAATTCCATGACATTCGAATTACAAGACATTGCAGCTGTTGCTGATTTCGCTAAAAGGAATCATCTCTTGAGTATCATCGATAATTCATTTTCATCTCCACTTTTTCAAAAGCCGCATGCTATGGGAATCGATTTGGTGGTGCATTCGGCTACCAAATACCTTAACGGGCATTCCGATATTGTTGCGGGTGTCGTTTGCGGGAAGCGCGATATGATTCAACATCTTTTTGCAAACGATTGGATGACGCTTGGTCCGGCCTTGTCGCCTCACGATGCATGGTTAATGATTCGTGGCTTAAGAACACTCGAGATTC
>CAXNNF010000017.1:0-9600 GCA_964203455.1 Bacteroidia bacterium | reverse complement strand
TTTACCCTCAGAGAACATATCCAATTCCATTTTTCCGTAAAAAAATCGATACTTAATCTCAGTATGGATGAAATTTTAAAACTCACGGGATTGAATTATGCAGCCGACCGAAGAATTCGATATTTCTCAAGTGGAATGCGGCAGAGAATAAAGTTAATATTGGCCATTTTGAGTGATACGCCATTATTGCTTTTGGATGAACCATTGTCGAATCTCGATAAGAAAGCTGCCGATTGGTACCAAGATTTAATTAAACAGTATGGACCTGGACGAACCATTATCGTGAGTTCGAATCATCAAGAGTCGGAGTATTTTTTCTGCAAACGGAGATTAACCTTGGAAGATTATCATTTCTGATGCGCATAGGATTACTTTCAGATACACACAGCCATTTGGATACAGCCATTTTCCGCTATCTTGAATCCTGCGATGAAATATGGCATGCCGGCGATATCGGGAACAGTGAAATTGCGGATAGTTTAGCGGCTTATAAACCATTCAGAGCTGTTTATGGAAACATTGATGGAGCCGAATTAAGAAGATGTTATCCAGAAAATTTAGTATTTGAAATTGCTGGTGTAAAAGTCTTTATGACTCATATTGGAGGTTATCCAGGACATTATCCATCACGAATATCCAAACAAATTCAAGATTTCTTACCCGATTTATTTATTTGCGGCCATTCTCACATTTTGAAAGTGATGCCCGATAAAGCAAATAAATTGCTGCATATTAATCCAGGAGCTGCTGGTCATCATGGATTTCACAATGTCCGAACACTCGTTCGATTTTCGATAAGCGAATCAAAAATCCACGATTTAGAAGTCATTGAATTGGGCAAAAGAGGATTTATCTAAACGTTTTTCAATGCGACGGAAATTCAATATCCATCGAAAGGGCTAATTCTTTTAAATCAACAATCACTTGATCGTTCAGTGGTATTCCTTCAACAATCCGAATTTCTGAAGTTTCTCTCTCCGGATCACCAGGAATCAGAACTCGGTCTTTGCCTTCAATCGTATTGGCATTTCTAAAAGTTCGTATCCAATTGTCCATATGATTTAAAAAATCTTCAGCGGGTCTGAATGCATCAATCCGCATGGCTCCAAAGAAATGACCAATGCCTTCGCCAACTGGATTTTCAGGTGGATTTAAAAAAGCTACAAATGGAGGAACCCAGGGACCATAGTTTGCGCCCGAAAGCACTGCCGATAAAATATCCACAACAGAACCTAGACAGTAACCTTTATGACTACCATGCTCTTTGTCACTACCTAAAGGAAGGAGAGCTCCTCCTGATGAGAGGGAAAATGGATCCTGAGTAGAGCTGCCATCTTTCTTTTGTATCCATCCAATTGGAGCCTCATTGCCTGTGCGTTGAAGTATTTCAAGTTTTCCATTAGCTGCAGTAGTAGTAGCAAAATCGGCAACAAATGCAGGTTCATTTTTAGCAGGAATAGCAAATGCAATTGGATTTGTTCCAAGCAATCGGTCGGTCGAAAACGTGGGAGCTACCAATGGACTTGCGTTTGTCATGGCTATACCAATCATATTTTCGGACAAGGCCATCATGGCATGTTCACCTGCAATTCCAAAATGATTCGAACCTTTTACAGCAACCCATCCCGTTCCCGCAACTCGAGCTTTTTCAATGGCAATTTGCATGGCAAATGGAGCCGCAACTAAACCAAGCGCGTTATCTGCATCAATTGTAGCAGTTGAGGGGGTTTCGTGAATAATACGAATTGAAGGGTTTGTGTTAATTCTATTTTTTCGCCAAAGTCGAACATAGCCGCTTAATCGAGCTAGTCCGTGAGAATCAATTCCCCTTAAATCGGCTGATAAAATTACCTTGGCAGCAGTTTGAGCATCCTTTTCAGGGCAACCCATTTTAATAAAAACGGTATAAGCGTATGATAATAATGATTGGTATTTCATTTTCTTAACTATTCAATGACAGGACAATGATTTTGATTAAAATATTTGTTTATGAATTGCGCAAATATATAATTTAGCAGTCGTTAAACGTTTGAATAACGAATTTCTAATTCACCCACAAAATACTAAAATCAATAGTTATGAAAATTAATATTCAGTCACTTCACTTTAATGCAGATAGTAAACTTCAAGAGTTTATAGAATCAAAACTTGAAAAATTAGCAACTCACTATGATAAAATTATAGAATGTGAAGTTATCCTTCGATTAGACAATGCAAGTAATAATGAGAATAAAAACGTCGAAATAAAACTACATGTGCCTGGTAATGATTTGTTTGCAAAGCGCCAATGTGCATCATTTGAAGAAGCTGTTGATGAATGTGTAGATGCTTTGCGAAACCAGATGATTAAGCATAAAGAGAAGATTCGTCAGGTTTAAAAAACTGATTTTGAATAATTTGAAATAAAAAATCAAAAATAACCAATTTTATTTACAAAAATGTTTGGTAGGAATGATTTCTTACCTACATTTGCACACCTTTTTTTAAGGGTGATAATTGCGGAAGCTTTAATTACTATTAAAAAAAGTAAAAAGCCGAAGTAGCTCAGCTGGTAGAGCAGCTGATTTGTAATCAGCTGGTCGGGGGTTCGAGTCCCTTCTTCGGCTCTGTTCTTTGTAGTATTCTTTTTTATTTCAAAGAGGTTGGGGAGATAGTCAAGCGGTCAACGACAACAGACTGTAAATCTGTCCTCTCCGAGTTCGAAGGTTCGAATCCTTCTCTCCCCACCAAGGAAAAAGAGATTTGGGATGTATCTATCAGTTGATTGATACAAATTTAGAAATGGAGATTTTTAGTAATTAAGTTATTTATAGTTTGATTCTTAGAAATGACAAATCTTAAGCGGAAGTAGCTCATTTGGTAGAGCGTCAGCCTTCCAAGCTGAGGGTAGCGAGTTCGAGCCTCGTCTTCCGCTCCATTTTGCCTTTTATCAGTTTATTATTTAAACATGTAAAAGGATATCACCAAAAAGCCGGTGTAGCTCAGAGGTAGAGTACTTCCTTGGTAAGGAAGGGGTCACGGGTTCAACTCCCGTCATTGGCTCTACTTTTACAAAGCTTAAACGGTTTATTAACGTACACAATTTTAAAATAAACACTCAAAACAACAAAACAAATAAAACAGCCATGGCTAAAGAAAAATTCGATCGCTCCAAACCGCACGTTAACATCGGAACCATCGGTCACGTTGACCACGGAAAAACAACATTAACTGCTGCAATTACAACAGTACTAGCAGCTGCAGGTTTGTCTGAAGCTCGTTCATTCGACTCAATTGACAATGCACCAGAAGAAAAAGAACGTGGTATTACTATTAATACGTCTCACGTTGAGTACACAACTGGTAATCGTCACTATGCACACGTTGACTGTCCAGGTCACGCCGATTATGTGAAGAACATGGTTACTGGTGCTGCTCAAATGGATGGCGCTATATTGGTTGTTGCTGCAACAGATGGTCCAATGCCACAAACACGTGAGCATATCCTTCTTGCACGTCAGGTTGGAGTTCCTAAGTTGGTTGTATTCATGAATAAAGTGGATATGGTTGATGATGAAGAGTTACTTGAGTTGGTTGAAATGGAAATTCGTGAATTGTTAACATTCTATCAATTTGATGGAGATAACACACCAATCATCCGTGGATCTGCATTAGGTGGTTTGAATAACGATGCGAATTGGGTTCCTAAAATTCTTGAATTGATGGAAGCAGTTGATAATTTCATTCCAATTCCTCCACGTCAAGTTGACCTTCCTTTCTTGATGCCAGTTGAAGATGTTTTCTCGATTACGGGTCGTGGTACAGTTGCTACTGGTCGTATCGAAAAAGGTGTTATCAATTCAGGTGAAGAGGTTGAAATTCTTGGAATGCAGGTTGAGAAATTAAAATCTGTTGTTACAGGAGTTGAGATGTTCCGCAAGATTCTTGATCGTGGAGAAGCTGGAGATAACGTAGGTTTATTGCTTCGTGGTATCGATAAAGAATCAATCCGTCGTGGAATGGTTATCGCTAAGCCTGGATCAATTACTCCTCATACTGTTTTCAAAGCAGAGGTGTATATCTTGAAAAAAGAAGAAGGTGGTCGTCATACTCCTTTCCACAATAAATACCGTCCACAGTTTTATCTTCGTACAACTGACGTAACAGGAGAGATTTCTCTTCCAGAAGGTCGCGAAATGGTTGTACCTGGAGACAACGTAACTATTGAAGTTTCTCTAATTGTTCCAGTAGCAATGGATAAAGGTTTACGTTTCGCAATGCGTGAAGGTGGACGTACAGTAGGTGCAGGTCAGGTTACTGAAATTTTGAAATAGTAAATTTTCATTACAGATAAAATTCTTAAAGGTGCTTTGGTCATCACTGGCCAGGCACCTTTTCGACCTGTAATGCGAAAGGGGTTTTAAAATTAACTTCCGCTTATAAACGACTTTATTATTTGTCATTTCGGCAAATTTCAAAGTTGAGTTAATTTTAAAATGTAATATATTTTTTAATACGGGTGTAGCTCAATTGGTAGAGTAGTGGTCTCCAAAACCATTGGCTGGGGGTTCGAGTCCCTCCTCCCGTGCAAAACTCTGAATGAATGTCGAAACTTACAACATATATCGAAGAGTCATACAATGAGTTAGTTCACAAAGTGACCTGGCCAACATGGAGCGAATTGCAGAGTTCTGCAATTTTAGTCATGATTTCATCTCTAATAATAGCATTATTGATTTTTGTAATGGATTTTACATTCAGTCATGGTATGGAATTGTTTTACGATCTATTCAATTAAAAAGAGAGGAAGATGACTGAAGAAATTGTTAATGCCAAAAAATGGTACGTTTTACGTGCTGTTAGCGGTAAGGAAAAAAAAGTGAAAGAATATATTGATTCTGAAATTGTTCACCACAACATTGCAGATTATATTTCCCAAGTTTTAATTCCAACCGAAAAGGTATATCAAATTCGTAATGGAAAAAAAATAAGCAAGGAACGCAGTTATTTTCCGGGCTACATTATGATTGAGGCATTTATGATTGGTGAGATTCCACACATCTTGAAAAATATTCCAGGTGTTATTGGATTTTTAGGTGATAAAGGAACACCAATTCCTCTTCGCCTTGCTGAAGTTAATAGAATTCTTGGAAAAGTGGATGAGCTTTCCGAAAGTGATGCAGAGATCAACATTCCTTTTATTATTGGCGAATCTGTAAAAGTAGTTGATGGGCCTTTTAATAGTTTCACTGGAACTATTGAAGAGATAAATGAAGAGAAAAAGAAATTGACTGTTATGGTGAAAATCTTTGGACGTAAAACTCCATTAGAATTAAACTATATGCAGGTAGAAAAAGAATAAAAACAGTGGGCAAATCTGTTGTCTAATGAGGTTGTCTTCTCCGACTATAATGCTTCCCCTCCTCAGAAGAATACAGACCCCTCTATTCAATAATAAATAAAAATGGCTAAAGAAGTAGGTGCACTCATTAAGTTACAGGTGAAAGGCGGCGCAGCTAATCCTTCACCACCAATTGGTCCGGCACTCGGAGCGAAAGGTGTGAATATTATGGATTTCTGCAAGCAGTTCAACGCCCGTACACAGGAGCAGGCAGGAAAAGTTTTGCCAGTGATTATCACTGTTTATGTCGATAAGTCTTTTGACTTCGTCATCAAAACCCCGCCTGTGGCCATTCAACTCAAGGAAGCAACTAAATTACAAAGTGGTTCACCTGAACCTAACCGTAAGAAAGTTGCATCTGTGACTTGGGATACTGTACGTTCTATTGCAGAAGCAAAAATGCCCGATTTAAACTGTTTTACAGTTGAATCAGCAATGAGCATGGTAGCAGGAACAGCGCGCAGTATGGGTATTAACGTTGACGGTCAGCGTCCTTTTTAACAATAATTTAAATTGAGTGAAATGACACAACTGACAAAAAAACGCAAAGCAGTTATATCTAAAATTGAGCAGGATAAATCCTATGCACTTTTAGAAGCTGCACGCTTGGTAAAAGAAGTCTCCACAACGAAATTCGATTCATCTGTTGATGTTGCAGTTCGTCTGGGAGTTGATCCACGTAAAGCGAATCAAATGGTTCGTGGAATTGTATCACTTCCTCATGGTACTGGTAAAACAGTTCGCGTTTTGGTTCTTTGTACTCCTGATAAGGAAGACGAAGCCCGCGCATCAGGTGCCGATCATGTTGGATTGGATGATTACATTGAGAAAATTAAAGGTGGTTGGACGGATGTTGATGTTATCATCACCATGCCAGCAATTATGGCTAAAGTAGGAGCTCTTGGACGTGTTCTAGGACCTCGTGGTTTAATGCCCAACCCAAAAACAGGTACCGTTACTACAGATGTTGGTAAAGCCGTGCAAGAAGTTAAAGCTGGTAAAATCGATTTTAAAGTAGACAAAACAGGTATCGTGCATGCAGCAATCGGCAAGACTTCCTTTTCAGAAGACAAACTTTTTGATAATGCGAAAGAATTAATTCAGACAATTCTGAAATTAAAACCTTCGTCAGCAAAAGGAACTTATGTAAGAAGTATCTATATGTCGAGTACGATGAGTCCTTCAGTAGCAGTTGATTTAAAATCAATCGGCGCTTGATTATCTAACACTTTTAATTCTTGAAGAAATGAAAAAAGATGAAAAAGACCAGGTAATCATTGAACTGGTTGAAAAATTAACAGCAACAAAGAACTTCTACCTAACCGATACATCAGCGTTGACAGTTGAGAAAACGAACAAACTTCGTAGAACTTGCTTCAACAGAAATATCGAATTACAGGTAGTAAAGAACACTCTTTTAAAGAAAGCTTTAGAGCGTTTGGATACGGATTACTCTCCGTTATTTCCAGTACTTCATGGCACAACAGCAGTTATGTTTACTCAATCGGTAAATGAGCCTGCTAAACTTATTAAAGAGTTTCGTAAAACGAACGATAAGCCGACCCTGAAAGCAGCTTTTGTAGAAGAATCATTCTACATTGGTGACAATCAGATCGATGCGCTTATTGCAATCAAAACTAAAAACGAGGTTATTGGCGAAATCATTGGATTGTTACAATCTCCTGCTAAAAATGTTATCTCTGCTCTTCAATCGGGTGGGAATACTATTGCAGGTTTGGTTAAAACACTCTCTGAACGTTAATCTCTCAAAATTTTAATTAACCCTTTTTTTTAATTCAACTAAAAACAACATACAATGGCAGACTTGAAAGCTTTCGCGGAACAGTTAGTTAACCTGACAGTAAAGGAAGTGAACGAACTGGCTCAGATCCTTAAAGACGAATACGGTATTGAACCTGCTGCTGCAGCAGTAGCTATCGCTGCTCCTTCTGGAGATGGCGGTGCAGTTGCAGAAGAGAAGACTTCATTCGACGTAATCCTTAAGGCAGCTGGCGGTAACAAACTAGCAGTTGTGAAACTGGTTAAGGAATTAACTGGTCTTGGACTGAAAGAAGCAAAAGATCTTGTTGACGGAGCTCCAAAGCCCCTTAAAGAAGGTGTAAGTAAGGAAGAAGCAGAAGCGTTAAAATCGCAGCTGACTGAAGCCGGTGCTGAAGTTGAGGTTAAATAATCCAACTCATCATTAACAACAGCTTAAGACTTCAATAATTATTGAGGTCTTAAGTTGTTTGTATGCATTTCTCTTTTTTTGCTTTTTCATTCTAAACTCAGTACCTTGTCTTATACTAAAAAACGCCCGAGCAGGTTCAGCTTTGCATCTAGCAAGCTACCTATTGATTATCCGGATTTCCTCGATGTTCAGGTTCAATCGTTCAAGGATTTTTTCCAGCTAGAGACTACGCCGGAAAATCGTCAGAA
Organism: Bacteroidia bacterium; assembly: GCA_964203455.1. Lineage (GTDB taxonomy): Bacteria > Bacteroidota > Bacteroidia > M30B66 > M30B66 > CALQRR01. The sequence continues at coordinate 1,781 of CAXNNF010000017.1, read as the reverse complement.
CGAAGGTCTCTTCAAGGTGTTTTCGGAGAATTTTCCAATTTCGGATGCACGGAACAATTTCGTTCTCGAGTTTCTTGATTATTTTATTGATCCACCTCGTTATTCTATCGAGGAATGTTTGGATCGTGGATTAACCCACAGCGTTCCGCTGAAGGCCAAACTAAAACTTTATTGTACAGATCCGGAACATGAGGATTTTGAAACAATCGTTCAGGATGTTTATTTGGGAACAATCCCTTATATGACTCCGAAAGGCACATTTGTTATAAATGGAGCTGAACGTGTTGTTGTTTCTCAGCTTCATCGTTCTCCAGGTGTGTTCTTTGGTCAAAGTCGCCATGCAAATGGAACAAAATTATACTCTGCCAGAGTTATACCATTTAAAGGATCTTGGATAGAGTTTGCAACCGATATTAACAGCGTGATGTACGCGTATATTGACCGTAAGAAAAAACTTCCGGTTACTACGCTTCTTCGTGCTATCGGTTATGAAAGTGATAAAGACATTCTTGAAATTTTCGGTCTTGCTGACGAGTTTAAAGTGAGCAAAACAAGTATTAAAAATGCAGTTGGTCGTAAGTTGGCAGCTCGTGTTTTGAAAACTTGGATTGAAGATTTCGTAGATGAAGATACTGGTGAAGTAGTTTCTATTGAAAGAAATGAAGTAATCATCGATCGTGAAACTGTAATTGAAAAAGACCACATTGATTTAATTCTTGAATCAGGTGTTAAGTCGATTATCCTTCACAAGGATGATATCAATTCCGCCGATTATACAATCATATACAATACTTTACAGAAAGATACTTCCAACTCGGAAAAAGAAGCTGTAGAGCATATCTATCGTCAATTACGTAATGCAGAACCACCTGATGAGGAAACTGCACGTGGTATTATTGACAAACTTTTCTTTTCAGATAAACGCTACGATTTAGGAGATGTTGGTAGATACCGCATCAATAAAAAACTGAATCTTGAAATTGGAAATGAAACTCGCGTTTTAACCAAACAAGATATCATTTCAATTATCCGCTATTTAATTGAACTAATCAATTCAAAAGCAGATGTCGATGATATTGATCACTTGTCAAACCGTCGTGTTCGTACAGTTGGTGAACAATTACATGGTCAGTTCGGTGTTGGACTTTCTCGAATGGCTCGTACCATTCGGGAGCGTATGAATGTTCGTGACAACGAAGTATTTACTCCAACCGATTTGATTAATGCGAAGACTTTATCAAGCGTTATCAACTCGTTCTTCGGAACTAATCAGTTATCACAATTCATGGATCAAACCAACCCGCTTTCGGAGATTACGCACAAGCGTCGTCTTTCTGCACTCGGGCCAGGTGGACTTTCTCGTGAGCGTGCTGGTTTTGAGGTTCGTGACGTTCACTATACACATTACGGACGTCTTTGTACAATCGAAACTCCGGAAGGACCAAACATTGGTTTGATTTCTTCTTTGTGTGTATTTGCTAAAATTAACAAACTTGGTTTCATTGAAACACCTTATCGTACTGTTACAGATGGTAAGGTTGATATTGATAAACCAATTATATACTTAAGTGCTGAAGAAGAAGAAACATCAATCATTGCTCAATCTAAAACAGCAACGGATGATTTCGGTAATTTTTCTGATCCTAAAGTAAAGGCACGTTTTGCAGGTGACTTCCCAGTGGTTGAACCCAACCAGATTAAATTGATGGATGTTGCGCCAAATCAGATTGCTTCAATTGCAGCTTCGTTAATTCCATTCCTTGAACACGATGATGCCAACC
>CAXNNF010000016.1:0-9624 GCA_964203455.1 Bacteroidia bacterium | reverse complement strand
ATAAAATACGCTGAGCGAGGAACAGGCAAATTACCACATCCTTTAATGATAAGACGCTGGTTAATAAACGGAGCCAAGTCGAGATGCTCGATAGCTTCCATATATAATTCAGATTCAAGATTTTCAAGATCCCCGAAAACTGTCTTCTTTGCGAATGGCTCGAGTTGAGCTGCAATAATCATATATGCCCAAATGGGAATAATGGCATCGGCCGAGCAATGAACAGCAACATACGCGTTTTGATAAACCGACCAATCGTGTGTCTTAATCCATTCGCGAAAATCTTTCTCCCGAAGAATTTGCTCCATAAACAATTGCTCCTTGATGTCAATTTGGATACGAGAACCTTTTACATAATAATCTTCAAGATCGATATTAACGAGATTGCTATTTGCGACTTTATTGATAATGGTTTCTTCCATGACTAAGGCAGTTCTTATAAGAATCCGAGTTCCAATTTCGCTTCTTCGCTCATCATGCTTTGTTCCCATGTTGGTTCAAAGGTGATTTCAACTTTCGCAGAATTAACTCCTTCAACGGTACGAATTTTATCTTCAACATCGGGCGGAAGTGTTTCTGCTACCGGGCAGGATGGCGATGTTAAGGTCATCAACACATGAACATCAAACGCTTCATTGATATTGACTTCGTATATAAGTCCCAATTCATATATATTAACCGGGATTTCTGGATCATAACATGTGCGAATCATGTCAATCACATCTTTCTCGAGTTGTTCGATCGTCTTCTCCATGAAATTAATTCTTAATGTATTTAGCTGCTTCGAGTTTCATTCGTCGAATCATAGATTCAAGTCCGTTTGATCGTTGCATCGATAAATTATCACGTATTCCTGTTTTCTCAAAGAAATCCAATTCAGATTTAAGAATCTCTTCTGGCTTTTCGTTTTCAAAAACACGCATCAACAAACTTAATAAACCTCGGGGAATTTGTGCTTCGCTATGACTCACATAGTGAACATGTTCGCCATCGAATGAAGAAGCGATATACACTTTGTTTTGACAACCATGAACGATATTATCTTCGATACGATATTGGTCTTCTAACTCAACAATATTTTTACCATGATCGATTACATAGCCGAATTTCTCTTGCCAGTCATCGAACATTTCAAGCTCCTCTATGATTTCTAATTGTTTTATTAGAATACTCATGATAACATCTGTTTGGCCACTTTGATTGATTCAATCATGCGATCAATTTCTGAAGTGGTGTTGTAAAAACTAAACGATGCGCGCAAAGTTCCGGGAATTCCAAAGAAATCCATAATCGGTTGCGCACAATGATGTCCGGTGCGCATGGCAATTCCCTTTTTATCCAAGATGAATCCAACATCATACGGATGGAGTCCTTCAATGATAAATGAAATTACAGCCACTTTATGAGCTGATTCGCCAAAAATTTTCAGTCCATTTACTTCATTTAAACGTTTGGTTGCATAGTGCAATAAATGCTGTTCATGCTCCCAAACAGCATCGTGGTTTAAGGCATTCCAATAGCGAATTCCTTCAGCCATTGCAATGCTACCGCAAATATTAGGCGTCCCTGCTTCAAACTTCAAAGGAGAATCGTTGTAGGTTGTTTTCTCAAAAGTAACCGTCCGAATCATATCGCCACCACCTTGCCAAGGCGGAATTTCGTTGAGCAATTGCAACTTGCCGTAAAGCACACCAATTCCTGTGGGACCTAGAATTTTATGAGCAGAAAAAACATAGAAATCGCAATCCAACTCCTGCACATTCACTGGGAAATGCGGAACTGCTTGGGCTCCGTCTACCAAAGTCAGTGCACCAAATTTTTGAGCTAATTGGATGAGTTGTTTAACAGGATTGATTGTTCCAAGGGCATTCGAAACATGCATCATTGCTAACAAGCGTGTGCGAACACCAATCATTTTCTCGGCCTCTTCTAAAATGAGTTCACCTCGATTATCCATTGGAATCACTTTCAGAACAGCCCCTGTTTGTTCACATAGCATTTGCCAAGGAACAATATTGGCATGGTGCTCCATGGCAGTGATAAGAATTTCATCCCCTTGTTTGAGATAATTTCTTCCCCAAGTTTGAGCAATTAATTTGATGGTTTCGGTTGTGCCTCGAGTAAAGATAATTTCATCGGCACTTTTAGCTTGAATAAAGGACCTGATTTCTTCCCGCGATTGTTCGTAGGCCGAAGTTGCGAGTTGACTCAAATGGTGAACTCCGCGATGAATATTGGAATTGTACGATGAATAATAATGAACAATTGAATCGATTACCGACTGAGGTTTTTGAGATGTTGCGCCATTGTCGAAATACACCAAAGGACAACCATTAACCTGTTGATGAAGGATGGGAAAGTCCTTTCGAATACGTTCAACATCAAACAACGAGGTATTCATATCAAGAGTTAAGTTTAAATTCGTTCTGAAATCAATTGGGCAACTGATTCGCGTAAAGAAGTATGTGGAATATGCTCCACTATTTCGGAAGCATAAGCCGTTAAGAGAAGCGAGCGGGCTTTGTCCAAAGAAATCCCTCTCGATCGCAAATAAAATACTTGCTCAGGATCTAAAATTCCAGTTGAAGAACCATGCGAACATTTTACATCATCGGCATAAATCTCCAATTGAGGTTTTGTATTGATGGTTGCCTCATCACTAAGTAAAATATTCTTGTTACTTTGATACGCATTCGTTTTTTGGGCATCCTTGCGGACATATACTTTACCATTAAAAATGGCAGTTGCTTTATTATCAATTACTCCTTTGTAAAGTTCATTGCTCTCGCAACGTGGAAAACGATGATCTACTAAGGTGTGATTATCGAATACTTGATTATGAATAGGATGATAATATCCATACAAATTTGCTTCGCAGTTTGGGCCTGCCAAAACAATATTAAGGTTGTTGCGCACTAGATTTGCACCCAATGTAATGGTTACTGTTTTAAAAAAACCTTGATGTTTAATATGGACTTCAGTTGTATTAATTAATCCAGCAGATTGTTCTTCGGCTTGAAAAGTTGTCCATTCTATGTGGGCATTTTCTCCAACAAGAATTTCAGAAACTGTATTGTTTAAAGCTGCGCCTGAATTGTTTGCAGATAAAAATGTTTGAACGACTTGGCATTTTGATGATTTCTCAGCAACAAATAACATTCGTGAGTGAGAATATTCTGCAGTCGACTGAATATGAATAATCTGTATCGGTTTTTCGAGTTTTGAATTCTCTGATACATTACAAAAGAGTCCATCCGAAAAAGCAAGTGTATTGCTCGAAATAAAAGGATCTAATTCAACATTTGCTAATGTTCCAAGATGAACTAAAGCAGATGAATTATTATTCGAAATAGCATCAGCAAGACTTGATATTTCAATGTTTTGAGGTAATCCAGATAAATCGGAAAGCGTATTCGAGAAAACGCCATCTATCAATACAATACGATAGGCATCTTGAAGAATCAGAGGATTATTTAGTAGTTGAGTATCGAGGGTAGTTTGATCTGCTTTGCTTGAAAATATAGACTGAAGATTTATGAAAGCATCTAATTTCAGGTAACGATACTCCTCATGTTTTTTTGAGGGGAAACCCATTTTAGAAAAAGCAGAAATGGCCTTTTCTCGGAGAATCCTAAAATCTGGATTGCCTTGACTTAAGGAATCAATGCGGCTTGAGTAATGGGCCAAGAATTTATCACTTAGTGAAAGCCCTTCAATTGTTTCAGACATAGAAAACAGTTTATTAAATGGCAAGTTCTTTCTTAATCCAGTCGTAACCCTTTTCTTCTAGCTCCAAAGCCAGTTCTTTCCCACCCGATTTTACGATTCGTCCTTCATACATTACGTGTACAAAATCAGGTACGATATAATCGAGTAATCGTTGGTAGTGAGTAATTACAATACACGCATTATTGGGTGTTTTTAAATGCGTTACACCATTTGCAACAATTCGTAATGCATCAATATCCAACCCAGAATCCGTTTCATCCAAAATGGCCAATTTAGGATCGAGCATGGCCATTTGAAAAATTTCGTTCCGCTTTTTCTCGCCACCCGAAAAACCTTCATTCACCGAACGATTTGTTAGATTGGTATCGATTTCAACAATGGCCTTTTTTTCCTTCATCATTTGAAGAAATTCTTTGGGCTCAATTGGAGGAAGTCCTTTGTATTCGCGCTGCTCTGCAATTGCTGTTTTCAGAAAATTGGTAATGCTAACGCCTGGTATTTCGACAGGATATTGAAATGCCAAAAAGATTCCCTCGCGAGCACGATCTTCAGGAGGCATTTCAAGTAAATCTTTCCCTTCAAAAATAATCTCACCCGAACGAACCTGATATTCTTCTCTGCCAGCAAGAACCGATGCTAATGTCGATTTACCAGAACCATTCGGCCCCATAATAGCATGAACCTCACCCGCTTTAACCTCTAAATTAAATCCTTTGAGAATTTCTTTATCCTCGATTCCAGCAAATAAATTGCGAATACTTAGCATATTGTTCAAAATCAATGGCTTGTTTAAAACCGTTCTAAATAAGCGTGCAAATGTAACACAAAGCGCGCTATAAGGTTCCAATTAATCCAAAAAAAGGAGAGAAGTCGAGAATTCTGTAATTTCAGCTAAGTAAATAAATCTCTATTTAGAAAGGATAATTTCGGGAGTTTGAATCTGATTGCTCCTATTTAATGATCGATCCGAAATAGTAACTTCATATCGAATTGTATCGAAAGTCGAAAATGGATTGTTGGTAAAAAGGGACATATATATATCACCTTCAAGCGTTTTGTTTTGTCCTGCGGGAGTTAAATTTGGAATTCTACTGTGATTCGCAAGCGTATCGCCTCCGGGAGTAATTGCAGGATTGACAATTCGTATCCAAATCCCATTTTGTTTTTCATAATAGTTGATGAAAAAATTGTAGTAATACTTAGATCCACGATTAAATGGAGCGAACGTATCGGCAGGACTCAAACCAAAATCTCCATCTCCATCGGTAAAATACAGATGTAAATTGCCAACAGAGTCTTTTCCGTTAATATCACGAATCTGAGAAAACTCTTTAAATTCTATGAAAGGCTCTTCCGGAAATTGTTTGTCTTTTTTACAAGAAAATATCAATACAGATAGCAGTAATAAAATGAGCTGATGTAAATTTGACCTGCAAAACATCTCACGAAGATATTGCATTTTTGCATCGTGTTTCAAAACGAACGAACCCCACTCCGAAATTCTATTTTCGAAATCTCTTCCCCAGAAGATTTCGAAGAAATGTGTTTGCGTGTTTTTCGCTATCAAGCTGAATACATTCCTGTTTATACATCTTGGTTGAAGGCATTAAATATCGAGTTAGAAAAAATAAAAAGCTCTAGGGATATTCCGTTTTTGCCCATACAATTTTTCAAGGAGCAATCCATTTTCAATCCGAATATGATTGAAGAAATCACTTTTAGAAGTTCGGGAACAACGGGCAAAGACACATCCGCTCACCAAGTTGCTGAACTCACATTGTATAATGAAAGTTATCTACGATGTTTTGAAATGCAATACGGAAATGTATCCGATTATATTATTCTTGGATTACTCCCTTCCTATCTCGAACGGCAAGACTCTTCACTTGTATTCATGACTCAGGGTTTAATTGAAAAATCAGGCCGGCCAGAAAGTGGTTTTTTTCTAAACAACTATTCCGAATTAGCATCATTACTAGAAACACTCAAAGTAAAAAATGAAAAGGTGTGGTTGATTGGAGTAAGTTTCGCATTAATTGATTTTTCTAAATTAAATCCACCCGCTTGGGAGAATTTAATTGTCGTGGAAACGGGAGGAATGAAAGGACGAAAAAGAGAAATGATTCGGCAAGATCTTCACGAAACCATTCAAAGTAATTGGCCTGTAAATAAAGTACACAGCGAATATGGAATGACTGAATTATTAAGCCAAGCATGGATGGGCGATTCTGGAAAATTTAGCTGCCCGCCATGGATGTCGATAAGAATTCGGGAAATTAATGACCCTTTTGAATCAGGTAAGATCGGAGTGAGGGGCGGAATTAATGTGATTGACTTGGCTAATTTGGACTCCTGTTCATTTATCGCAACACAGGATTTAGGAATTGTTTGGGGAGATGGTTTATTTGATGTAATTGGCCGTTTCGACAACAGCGATGTACGTGGGTGCAATCTACTTATTCAATAAGATTGATTATATTCGCCAAACAGTTTGAAAGTTTTCATTTTCCGAATGTGTTAATTATAGGGCATTTCAGAAATATTTCAACTGTTTAATAAATATGTTTGAAATTTACTGCTGAATATATTTGCTCATAAGGATTCAATTCCTATCTTTGCAGCCCGTTTGGAAAAATCGTATTCTTAAATACTAAGAAACATTGGATACATTAAGTTATAAAACAGTTTCGGCCAACAAAGCTACAGTAACCAAAGATTGGGTACTGATAGATGCCGAGAACATGATACTTGGACGATTAAGTTCGCAAGTAGCTATGTTAATTCGTGGCAAGAAAAAGCCAAATTACACACCGCACGTTGATTGTGGTGATAATGTAATTATTATTAATGCAGAGAAGATCGTTCTTTCCGGTAATAAAACGGATGAGAAAATCTACACGCGTTACACCGGATATCCGGGTGGACAGCGTTTTCAAACTCCGCGAGAATTGCTAAACAAAAAGCCAGGTCTGATTATCGAAAAAGCGGTAAAAGGAATGCTTCCTAAAACAAAATTAGGACGTGCTTTATTTGGTAATCTTTTCGTGTACGTTGGAAACGAGCATCCACATGCAGCTCAGCAACCAAAAACTATCAACATTAACGATCTACGATAATGGAAGTAATTAATACAAGCGGTAGAAGAAAAACGGCAGTAGCCCGTGTTTATCTTAAGCCAGGAACAGGAAAAATCACCATCAACAAACGTGATATTTCTGATTATTTTACAGTTCCAACATTGCGTGGAAAAGTAAATCAGCCATTTCTTGTTACCGAACATGAAGGTAAATTTGATGTTACTGCAAACATTCAAGGCGGAGGAATTACCGGTCAAGCTGGTGCTTTGAGCCTTGCAATTGCAAAAGCTCTTGTTGAGCTTGATCCTGCAAATAAACCTGCACTTCGTACAAATGGTTTGGTAACACGTGACCCTCGTATGGTTGAACGTAAAAAACCAGGTCAGAAGAAAGCCCGTAAACGCTTCCAGTTCAGTAAACGTTAATCATCCGTCCCTCGAATCACTATGTCAAGAGTATCAACTGATCAACTTCTGGAGGCCGGAGTGCACTTCGGTCACCTAAAAAGCAAATGGAATCCAAACATGGCTCCTTACATTTTCATGGAGCGTAATGGAATTCACGTAATCGACTTAAACAAAACGTTAGTTAAGCTTGAAGAAGCTGCTGCGGCACTTAAGCAAATTGCTAAATCAGGTAAAAAAATTCTTTTCGTTGCAACTAAAAAGCAAGCAAAAGAAATTGTATCTGAAACAGTAAAAAAGGTAAACATGCCTTATGTTACTGAGCGTTGGCCAGGTGGAATGCTTACCAACTTTGCGACAATCCGTAAAGCTGTTAAGAAAATGGCAACCATTGATAAAATGGCTTCTGATGGTACTTACGAGACCATTTCTAAAAAAGAAAAACTAACCATTACTCGTGAACGTGAAAAATTGGAAACTCAATTTGGATCTATCACGGATATGAGTCGTCTTCCAGCTGCTTTGTTTATTATCGATATTTCGAAAGAACATATTGCAGTTGCAGAAGCTCGCCGATTGAATATCCCAACATTCGCGATTGTTGATACTAATTCTAATCCGAATCTTGTTGATTATCCAATTCCTGCGAATGATGATGCAGCGAAAGCTATCTCTTTAATTATGAATGTTATTGTTGGTGCAGTTCAAGAAGGACTAAGCGAACGCAAGCAGGAGAAAGAAAAAGGAGATGATGAAGAAAGCAAAAAATCAGAAGTAGCTGCTTCAAGCGAAGAAGCTAAAGATTAATATTCATAAACCTGAAAATATAAAACCATGTCAACTGTAGCAATTACTGCTGGTGATGTAAATAAACTACGTCAAATGACCGGCGCAGGAATGATGGACTGCAAAAAAGCTCTTACCGAAGCAAACGGTGATTTCGAAGCGGCTGTAGATTTCCTTCGTAAAAAAGGTCAGAAAGTAGCTGGAAACCGTGCTGATCGTGATGCTAACGAAGGTGTAGTAATTGCACGCGTTAACTCCGATAACTCTCGTGGTGTATTAATTGTTTTAAACTGCGAAACTGATTTCGTTGCAAAGAACCAAGATTTCATTGATTTTACTACAAAAATTTCTGACATCGCTTTGAATACAAATCCTGCAGATGTTGAGGCACTTTTAGCTTCTTCTTTTGATGGACTTCCAATTGGCGAGCGCATCAATGAACAAGTTGGTAAAATTGGTGAGAGAATGGAGCTTCATTATTCTCAACTCGAAGCTCCTTTTGTTACTGCATACAACCACCCTGGTTTCCGGTTAGCAACTATTGTTGCTTTCAACAAAGCTGGGGTTGTAGGAATTGAAGCTGTTGCAAAAGATGTATCTATGCAAACTGCTGCAATGGGTCCTGTAGCTGTTGATAAAGACGATGTTGATTCAAGTACACTTGAGCGTGAATTAGATATTGCTCGTGAGCAAATCCGCGCAGAAGGTAAACCAGAAGAAATGGTTGAAAAAATTGCTGCTGGAAAACTTGGTAAATTTTACAAAGACAATACGCTTTTAAACCAAGAGTTTATTAAAGACAACAAAATGACTGTTCGTCAGTATGTTCAATCGATTGATAAAGATTTAATCGTGACTGCATTTAAGCGTCATGCACTTGGTAGCTAATTAATATTTTAAAAAGAGAGAATTTATTCTCTCTTTTTTTTGTTCTTTAATCCCGTTCTTCGTAGCGGGATTTTTTTTGGATAGTAGAATATATAAGCAATGAAATATAAACGTATACTCCTGAAATTAAGTGGCGAATCCCTTATGGGGAAAAAGAATTTTGGTATTGACCATGATCGTATTTCACAATATGCTCAGGAAATAAAAGAAATTCAAGCTGCAGGTGTCGAAATTGGAATTGTAATAGGCGGCGGAAATATTTTTCGTGGAATTCAGGCAGCAGAAGGTGGAATGGATCGAGTTCAAGGCGATTATATGGGAATGCTCGCTACTGTAATAAATAGCATGGCTCTCCAATCGGCACTTGAAGAAATTGGTGTTCAAACTCGACTTCAAAGCGCAATTAAGATGGAGCAAATTTGCGAACCTTTTATCCGTCGAAAAGCTGTGAGGCATCTTGAAAAAGGACGAGTTGTAATTTTTGGTGCTGGAACAGGAAACCCTTATTTTACTACAGATACAGCAGCAACACTTCGTGCTATTGAGATAGAAGCGGATGTAATTTTAAAGGGTACTCGCGTGGATGGAATTTATACAGCCGACCCTGAAAAAGATCCTTCAGCTGTTAAATACGATGTTATTTCATTTACCGAAGTATACGAAAAGGGTCTAAACGTAATGGATATGACAGCATTCACGCTGTGTAATGACAATAAACTACCAATCATCGTATTTAACAT
>CAXNNF010000015.1:0-9880 GCA_964203455.1 Bacteroidia bacterium | reverse complement strand
CCCGCAATTTTTGCTTTCGAAATTGCTGCACGCATCTTCTCTTCAATTTTCTGAAGTTCGTCAAAGTCGTCTCCGCTAATTTCAATGTTGATGGGTTTTCCTGTTGGAGGACCAGCCGATTCTTTATCAACGGTAATTCGAACACCCGGAATTCCTTTCACATTCTCGCGAATTTTCTCCAAACACTCGGCCGTAGAGAAATCTTCACGTTCGCTGAAATCGACAAACGCAACAGACACTTTTCCTTTGTGAGGCGTTGCCACACGATCTGGATTTTGAGGATCGCCCGCGCCAATTCCCACATTCGAAATTACTGATTCTACATTGGGATTGTTTTTGCCAATTACTTCAAACACACGTTTCTCAACGATTCTAGTAACAGAATCAGTCACTTCAGCATCTGTTCCGATAGGCATCTGCAAATACACATAGGCAAAATTCGGTTGACCATTCGGGAAGAATTCCACCTTGGGTTTAGAAACAGCGAAAATCATGAGTGAAACAACAAATAATACGACCACCCCAATTAACATGGCAATGGGGCGTTTCCCAACAAGTATCTTGGTTATTAAACGTTTGTATGATGCCACAGTTCGAGGCCAAACGCTTAGTTGAAACTTAAGGGTTAAAGGACGAAGCAGGTATAAATAAACGGGCGTAAGTGCCAACATTAGGAAACACACATTTCCAACAGCTGTCGATCCCATGGCATGAAATAGCAAGGCAAGCGCTCCAAAAATAATTGCGGGTCTTACGAGTTCTTTTGGGTTTGTTTTGGTGTTATGGTCGTCGCGTTTCATGAAGGAAACGGCAAATACCGAATTCATTATAAACGCTACAAATAGCGAAGCAAACAAAGTGAGAATCAGTGTTACAGGTAGATAACCCATAAATTCACCGACAATTCCTGGCCAAAATAACAAAGGAAAAAATGGGGCAATGGTGGTTAATGTTCCAGCAAGTACTGGCATAAATACTTCTCCAGCAGCCGCTTTGGCCGCGGTCTTTATATCAAAATCGTACTTATGGAAAATTCGGTGGGTGTTTTCAATCACCACAATAGCATCATCTACTATAATTCCAAGTGCGAGTAGGAAGGAGAATAAAACAATCACATTCATGGAGTAGCCCAAGGATGGCATAAAGAGCAGGGCAACCAAAATGGACAATGGCACCGCGAGCCCAACAAAAAAGGCACTTTGCAATCCCATGAAAAACATCAAAATCAATACAACCAACACAAATCCGATGATTACAGTGTTCACCAGGTCGTTCAATTGTGTTTTTGTTTCAATAGATGTATCGCCTGTTAGGGTTACATCCAATCCCTTTGGAAACTTCGTGACTTTGTATTCATCAATAATCACCTTGATTTTATCGGCTGCCGAAATCAAGTTTTCTCCCGAACGCTTTATAACGTTCATGGTAATAACGGGTCGACCTTCTAATCGTGCAAAATCTTGTTTGTCTTTATAGCCGTCTTTCACTTCGGCAATATCTTTCAAATAGGCCAAGTTGCCCCTAGCAGAGCGGATTGTAATGTTTCCGATTTGATTTACATCCGAAAATTCTCCACGTACACGTAATGTGCGGCGTAAATCGTCGATGCGAATTTCACCGCCCGAAATGTTCACGTTTTCACTACCAATGGCGCGTTCAATATCTGTAAAGTTGATACCTAGAGCTTGCATGCGATACAGATCAACATTAATCTGAACTTCGCGTGTAAGTGCCCCAATAATATCAACACGAGTTATTTCTGGCAGCGTCTCAATTTTATCCTTCAAATCTTCCGCATACTCCTTCAGCTGATCGAGCGGAAATTCTCCGTTAACATTGATGTTCATGATTGGGAATTCCGAGAAATTTACCTCTTGAACACTTGGGTCATTGCGCATGTCATTTGGTAAATCTTTCTTCGCTTTGTCGACGGCGTTCGAAATTTTCTGTTTCGCGATATCAACATCAACTCCTGTATTGAATTCTACCACAACCAAGGAGAAATCCTGAATGGAATTGGAAGTCACCTTCTTTATCCCAGAAACAGATTTCACTTCTTTCTCAATCGGTTTGGTGATGAGGTTTTCGATATCCTCTGGACTCGCGCCTGGATAAATAGTTGAAACAAAGATGGTTGGTACAACAATGTCTGGAAACTTCTCTTTCGGAACGCGTTGAAAAATAATGATTCCAGCAAGCGAGATTAGGACTGTGAAAATATAAATCGCAGTGCTGTTATTAATCGCCCAATTGGTGGGTTTGAAATTCTTTATATGTTCTTTTTCCATGGTTGGATTTCCGCTACCGAATTATTTTAAAGAAATCAATTGCCCATCAACAACTTCTTGATATCCAGCTTCTATAAGTTGTTCGTTTCCGCTTAAACCTTCCAAAACAATTATGCGAGCGCCCGATGAAATGCCAGTTTTAACAAGTTTTTTCCGAGCTTTCATATTTGCTGCGCGTCCCTCCGAAATCATCACATACATACTTCCAGAAGGGTCTTTTTGAACCAAGTTCGATTGTACACTTATCGCATTACCGATATTTTCGTCGTTTATTTTCAAGGAAGCCATCATGTTTGGACGCACTTCGGTTGATGTTGCACCTAATCCAATTTCAATATCGAAAGAACGAGTCATTGGGTTCACCACCTTACTCACAAAGCTGATCTTCCCTTCGATGGTATCTTTAATGTCGGCCAAATAGATGCGAACTGGGTTGCCCAATTTCACTTTCCCAATATAAGAATCCGCAATTTTGGCTTTAACTTTCATCTTCCCAAAATTCACAACTCTAAAAGAGCCTAGCATTCCAGGTGCTGCATATTCTCCTACTTTAATATTTACCGCATCCACCATTCCGTTAATTGGCGATTTGATTCTGCTCATGTCCAATTGGGCTTGCAACGTAATCATGTTTTTTTGTAGCGATTCGAACTGTGTTTTGCTCTGAAGGTATTGGATTTCAGTTCCAATTTTCTGATTCCACAAACGTTGTTGTTTCTCGAATGCAGTTTTGGCGAAATCTACATTGGTTTGCAATTGCGAAATGCTTTCACGTATTACACGGTTATCCACTTCAGCAAGCACCTGACCGGCTTTTACCATATCGCCTTCATGAACATTTACCTTTGTAACCTGACCGGGCATTCCAGGCTGAACGGCAATGTTCTCCTCCGAATCAATGGTTCCTTGAACGTCGATGTAATGATTGAAAATCCCAGTTTGAACCGGAGTTAGTGTTACAAGTTTCGGTTTGCGTATTTCTGCAGAAGTATCAAGTCGCGCAATTTCTTTTTCTAAGTCAGCAATTTTAATTTTAATCGCTTCTTGTTCTGCTTGATATTTAACTAATTGCGCCTTTTTCTTCTCGAGGCCAGATCCTGGTGAGCAAGAAAAAACAATAAAAGTGATGAACGAAAGTGATAGGAAATTTTTCATAAGTTGGTTGGGAACAGAATCAAAATTTATTGAGGTTTTTATCTAGAGATACTCGCGCATCCAACAATTGCTGAATCGCAGATATATAATTGGCTTGTGAGGAAAGTAATTCGTTTTCGGCTTGAATAACTTCCAAACTCGATCCAACTCCTTCTTGATATTTAATTTTTGAACGCTCACGAATACGCGTGGCTAAGTTTACTGCTTCCTTTGAATTATTAACGGTACTCAGAGCAGTAACATAACCAGTATAGCTTTGAGCCGATGCAAGAGCAATTCCTTGCTCAGCTTGAATTTGCTGCACTTCCATTTTCTTCAAACTCAATTTGGCTTGCTTAACTCGTGACGATTGACTGAGTCCTTGAAAAACAGGCATACTTAAGTTAACCCCGAAAATAGTACCACCCGGAACGCGAAAGGTGTTGTCGTTTAGCTGATCGAAATCATTTGTAATGCGACTTTCTTTCCAAGTATAAAACGTGCTTAACGTGGGTAAAAAATTGGCTTGTTGACGTTTTAAATCCAATTTTTGCAGTTGCATCGCTTTGTCTAATAATAACTTATCGATGTTATTATTCGGATCGAATTTGGGCTCTGCATCAACACCAGATTGGGCAATTGCAATAACATTATCGAGACTTTCGGTAAGTTCAATGGCCGCATTTACATCAAAACCCATTTGAAACCTCAGTAGTTTTTCTGCAATGAGCATTTGTTGTTCGAGGGTTGTGAGGGTAGAACTCAAATTGTTTTTCAACAACTTCAATCGGTCAACATCCAATTCCTCAACAAAACCTTCTTTGTTATACGCTTGAGTTTGATCAATCGATTGGTCCAACGAACTGATATTTTCAGTTAAAATGCGCTTGTTCTCTTTCAATATTAAAACAAGGTTGTATGCTCTAATCACATTTTCTTTTACCTCAATTTCACTTTTGCGCAAGGTGGTTTGAGATATGTCAACATAGGCTTTGGATGCCTGTAAGCCAACAAGGTATTCTCCGCTAAATGCTAACCAAGACGCAGTATAACCTATGTTCGCATTGTATTTTACACCAAATGGAATTCTCAAATAAGCACCTTCAGGAGCTGCAGGATTAAATGCATTGGCCGAAATAATGCTCACCGGAACCTGAAGGAAATTTTGGAATGAAGCATCCGCTTTCAATTGTGGAATTCCTATTCCTCGAATTTCAGCTACTTTCTTTTTCGCAATTTCAATATCCGTTGCAGCATTTTTAACGCTGTATCCATTTTTTAAAGCATAATCGATGGCTTGCTGCAAGGTGAATTTTGCATTCTCTGCAGTCTGCGCATGAAGCCCGGCCGTTGCAATAAGCAAAAGCAGCAGCACTTTATTTTTCATAATGAGTAGAATTGAGTATTGAAAGTTTTTTTTCTAGGTAGATTTTCCCAGTCGTACTAGTAATACTGTGTAAATGATAATTCAAATTTTCAGTATAAACCATCGCTTGCGTTATACTCGGATCGGTAAAAAAATCAATGTCCGATAATACATCGACTGTGGAAGAAAATAGACGGGCAACAATGGTCGAATTGATTTCTTTACGATAAAGTCCTTGCTCCTGACCATGAATAAGATTTTGTTTGATGATCTTAACAATAAAATCTCTTCGGTGTTTATCAATAATATCCCAAGCTTCAGGATAGTATTTCTGCATATCGAATAATATCGAAGGATGCATGTGCTTTATTCTATCTGAAACTAATTGAGTGATTTCAAAAATTTCGTCAATGGCATTTAAGTTCTTTTGGGTGATTATGGAAATTTTATCTTGATCGCCTTCAATCTCCACTTTCATCGTTTGATTAACCAAATCGGTTTTATCTTTTACAAACTGATAAAGTGTCTTTTTAGAGATTCCCATTTCCCTACATACGTCGTCCATGGTAACACTCCTAATTCCACAACGCATAAAAATACTGCGTGCTTGTTGAATTATATGTTTGAGCTTTTCGTTCACGCGGCAAAGATAATAGAACAGGGAACACTGGAAACAAAAAAGCGGAAAAATGTTTCCCGTGTTTATCAATTTTTTTTGGCTACTGATTGTCAGTCATTAAAAATTTTTGCGCTTACGTTTTTTGTAAAAAATGGATTGATTAAATTGAGTTAATTTGCACTTACAATCTTATAATTTCATTGAGTATGAATAAACGCAACCTCGCTTGGGGTATTCGAATTCTAATTTTCGCATTATTTATCGTTTCTGCTTTAGCGAAAATGTTTCCAGTTTGGGCTTTCGAAAAGCAATTGGTCGACCTTCAGCTTGTTTCTTGGTGCATGGCGCCTTTTTTCTCACGTTTCATTTTAGGAGTTGAGTTGGCTGTTGCATTTGCTCTTTTGCAGCCACATTTTCTAAAACAGATTGTGATTCCTGCAACCATTCTTTTACTTACGGCATTTTGTGTTCATTTAAGTGTTGAGATGGTGAAACATGGTGCAATGAATGGAAATTGCGGGTGTTTTGGGCAGTTAATTCCTATGACACCGCTCGAAGCTTTTGCAAAGAACATCGTTACAATCGCTTTGTTGGTTTGGCTATATCGCTTAACCGAGGAAGCAAAAATGAATCATCGTTTCGAACGACTATTATTAATCTGGGCGTTTTTCACGCTTGCTGTTTTCGTGTATCTCCCTTTCTGCCCATGTAAAACCATAGAAGAGCAGTCGGTTACCCAAACGGTTTTCGAGGAGGAAGATTCTCTCGCAACTTCCGAGTCTGTCGAGATGATTATTCCAGATAAAGTTACAGGCGATTCAATTGCTCTTAAAGATTCCCTTCCTTCAAAACCCAAAGGTCCTGTTGCAGTGAAATCAAGGTTTTCATCCTATGCTCAGTCTAACGGCAAAACGTATAATGTTGATAAGGACAAATATCTGGTTTGTTT
The DNA here is from genome assembly GCA_964203455.1 of Bacteroidia bacterium. Classification (GTDB taxonomy): domain Bacteria; phylum Bacteroidota; class Bacteroidia; order M30B66; family M30B66; genus CALQRR01. The sequence goes on along the minus strand of CAXNNF010000015.1, from coordinate 3,524 downwards.
TTTTGCCCCAGGTTGCGACCATTGTCAGGAAGCGGCAAAGCAATTGGCTGTTCTTTCTAAAAAACCCGAATTCCCAAAAACATTCATCTTTTTTATGGATGAAGAATCCGAGAAAATTCCTGAATTCTTTAACATTGCTAGGAAGAAATTCCCTAATCGTGTTTTAGATGCTGCTGCATTTTGGACATTGTTTGGTGATACTGGAGAAACTCCTGGTGTGTTTTATTTATGGAATGGTAATATTCAATCGTTCTTTTACGGAACAAACGAACATGCCTTTTCTCCTAAAAAGTTAGAAACAGAATTGAAGAAAGCGAACTAATTTTCTATCTTCATTTGTGAGATTTAATCTAAAAAGGAAGCCCCGATATTATTGAAAATATCGGGGCTTTTAATTTTAGTATGATGTCTCAATTAACTTCCACACGCTTCGCAGCCTTCAGGATTGTCTAATGAGCAAGAGATTTCTCCCATTGCATCTAACACCGCAACGTTCGGATTTTCAGAAACAAGAGCGACTTTTTGTGGTTCTGATTGTGACGGAACCGTGAATTTAATTGCATCAGCAGCTGCTTTAGAACGGAGGTAATACATTCCGGTTTTCAAGCCTTTCTTCCAAGCATAGAAGTGCATCGAAGTAAGTTTTGCCATATTCGCCGATTCCATAAAGATGTTCAACGATTGCGATTGACAAATGTATGCACCGCGATCGGCTGCCATGTCAATGATAGTACGTTGACGAATTTCCCAAACCGTTTTGTAAAGTTCCTTGATGTTATCAGGGATTTCAACGATTTGCTGGATAGATCCATTCGCTCCAATGATTTTATCTTTCAATCCTTCGTTCCATATACCCAGATCAACTAAGTCGCGAAGTAAATGCTTGTTTACAATAATGAACTCACCGGAAAGAACTCGACGTGTGTAAATGTTGCTAGTGTATGGTTCGAAACACTCATTGTTACCAAGAATTTGAGAGGTTGAAGCCGTTGGCATGGGTGCAAGCAAAAGGGAATTTCGAACACCGTATTTAGCAACTTCTTCTTTTAAAATATCCCATTCCCAGCGATTGCTTGGAGAGACTTTCCACATATCGTATTGGAAAACACCTTTAGAAACGGGCGAACCTTGATATGTTTCATAATGACCGTCTTTTATTGCAAGGTCTTTAGAAGCAGTCATGGCAGCGTAATAAATGGTTTCGTGAATTTCACGATTTAACGCTTGAGCTTCTTCGCATTCGAAAGGATAACGAAGTAAAATAAATGCATCTGCCAAACCTTGAATACCAATTCCAATTGGGCGGTGACGTAGGTTTGAACGTTCTGCTTCAATTACCGGATAGTAGTTTCCGTCGATAATTTTGTTGAGGTTGAGTGTAATTTGGTAAGTTACCTCGAATAATTTATTGTGATCGAACTTGCCATCAATGATAAAACGAGGCAATGCAATTGAAGCTAGATTACAAACCGCAACCTCATTTTCGTCAGTATATTCAATAATCTCGGTACATAAATTCGAAGACTTGATTGTACCTAAATTTTGTTGATTGCTCTTACGATTACATGCGTCTTTATAGAGCATGTAAGGAGTTCCTGTTTCGATTTGTGCTTCCAAAATAGATGACCAAATTTCGCGGGCTTTTACTGTTTTACGTGCTTTTCCTTCTAATTCGTATTGCTCATAAAGAGCTTCAAATTTTTCTCCCCAGCAGTCCGAAAGACCAGGAGCTTCATTTGGACAGAACAAAGACCAATCGCCTTCTTCTTCCACACGTTTCATGAACAAATCGGGAATCCAAAGTGCATAAAACAAATCGCGTGCACGTCCTTCTTCCTTACCATGATTCTTTTTCAGGTTGAGGAAATCGAAAATATCTGCATGCCAAGGTTCGATGTAAACTGCAAATGACCCTTTGCGTTTTCCTCCACCTTGATCCACATAACGAGCAGTATCGTTAAATACACGAAGCATTGGAACAATACCGTTCGATGTTCCATTTGTGCCACGAATATACGATCCAGTTGCGCGTACGTTGTGAATGCTCAATCCAATACCACCAGCACTTTGGCTAATTTTTGCACATTGCTTTAGTGTATCGTAAATACCATCTATGCTATCGTCTTTCATTGTTAAAAGAAAGCAGCTCGACATTTGTGGCTTCGGAGTTCCTGCATTAAACAGTGTAGGAGTTGCATGCGTAAACCAACGCTCCGACATTAAATCGTAAGTTTTGATTACGTTTTCGATGTCATTTTTGTGAATACCAACCGAAACGCGCATCAGCATGTGCTGCGGACGTTCTACCACATGGTTATTGATTTTTAAAAGATAGGACTTTTCCAAGGTTTTAAACCCGAAATAGTCGTACCCAAAATCACGATCATAAATTATGGTTGAATCTAAAATCTCAGCATTATTTAGAATAATGTCATAAACATCGTCTGCAATAAGCGGAGCTGCTTGATTGGTTTTTGGATCAATGAAGAAATATAAATCCTTCATGGTTTCCGAAAATGATTTTTTGGTGATTTTGTGCAAATTCGAAATGGCGATTCGAGATGCAAGCAAGGCATAATCAGGATGCTTGGCAGTCATCGATGCGGCTGTTTCTGCTGCAAGGTTGTCGAGCGCCTCCGTAGTTACTCCCGGGTAGATGCCCTGAATAACTTTCATTGCTACACTTGTTGGATCCACATGAGTGGGCTCCAATCCATAGCAAAGCTTTTGAATGCGTGCTGTAATCTTATCAAACTTAATGGATTCCTGTCGGCTGTCCCGCTTTATTACATACATAATTATAATAGTATTTTAAATGTTTTATCAAAAATCTTCGTCGAAACGAATGGTATTGTCTACTTTTTTCCCCATCACGCCGGCTTTCTGATATTCACCCACACGTTTTTCGAAGAAATTAGTTTTTCCTTGTAATGAAATCATCTCCATAAAATCGAACGGATTAATCGTATTGTACATTTTAGTGTAACCCAAAGCGATTAATAAACGATCGGCAACGAATTCGATATACTCGCACATTAAGTGAGCATTCATTCCAATTAGCGAAACGGGAATTGCCTCACTCACGAAATCCTTCTCAATAGTAACGGCATGCGCGATAATTTCTTTTACATGCGATTCACTTAATTGGTTGCTTAGTTGTTTGTAAAGTAAACAAGCAAAATCGCAATGCAGCCCTTCGTCACGAGAAATCAATTCGTTTGAGAATGTAAGTCCGGGCATCAAGCCACGTTTTTTCAACCAAAAAATGGAGCAAAATGAACCTGAGAAAAAGATACCTTCTACAGCTGCAAATGCAACCAAACGTTCTGCAAAATTACCATTGTCGATCCAACGTAATGCCCACTCTGCTTTACGTCCTACTGCAGGAACCGTTTCCAAAGCATGAAAAAGGGAGTTCTTTTCAGCAGTATCACTGATGTACGTATCGATTAATAGGGAATACGTTTCTGAGTGAATATTTTCGGTCATAATTTGGTACCCATAAAAGCAACGAGCCTCTGGAT
>CAXNNF010000014.1:0-9956 GCA_964203455.1 Bacteroidia bacterium | reverse complement strand
ATTGTCGTTGTTTTTGTTTAAATGAAACCCACGATTTCGAAATACGTGACTCCAACCACCTCTACCCATGTACCGAATAAATGGATCGACATACCACACATTTTGAAGGGTAAGTGTAATGGAACCTGGATAAGCTCTGTACATTCCCGAATCGGCGTTCATCCAAAGCAAAGCTCCAGTCGAACGCGACAACATTCCGTTCCCATTAACCCCAAAATTCAGCCCTTCAATTTTCTTACTTCGATAACGTAAACTAAAATTAACACGGGCACGATTTTCAAACTCCCCGCGCTGTTCGGCATAGGGATTAAAGGTTGTGGTTGTGTCGGTTACGTTTACTGGCGTTGGGCCTTTGTATCCATTGTCGTTATAGACATTTCCACCAACAACAAAATCAAGATTCCCGATTTTTCGTGAATGGAAAAAATTGAGTCCAGTATAGGTTGGATTGTTCTTTCCCCAATAAATAGCATCCTTGTTTTGAGGATTATTGTAAAGGCCCGAAAATACATTGATCTTAGTTTGAGGTGTATCGCGCGGGTAGGCCGTTCGTAAATTTATTACACCACTCAAGGCCGCCGAGCCATACATAACCGAAGACGCTCCTTTAATTACCTCAACTTGTTCTATGTTTTCAACGGGCAAAAACCCCCAACTTGGGCGACCAGCATCACCCGATAAAATGGGTAAATCATCCATCAAAATCATCACGCGACTTCCTGCACCAAAGCTATAGCCACTTCCACTTCGAATCTGAGGTTCTCCATCCACAATGGTTACACCCGGCACTTGCTGAAGCGCGTCGTCGATGCTTGTTGTGTTTTTGTTTTCAATAATATTAGGACGCAAGACTTCCATACTAACGGTCAATTCTTCGATATTCTGCTCGTATTTTCCGGCTGTTGTAACAAAGGTCTTTAGCTCGCGCATTTCTTGGCTCAAGTTAATGTTGAGCGACTTTTTTTCATTGGGCAATAGCTCAATTGGAATCTCTTGGGCAGTATAACCCACTTGCCGAAAAATAAGAACCAATTTTCCAGCAGGAAGGGAAAGGGAATATTTACCATCGTTGTCGGCAACGGTTCCTTTTGAACTATTCCCTTTTACAACAACATAGGCGGCAATAATTGATTCGCCCGTTTTAGCATCTTTAACGGTTCCAGAAACTAGGCCTTGTTCAATTTGGCCTTGTGCATAAATTGTCGACAAAAGAGCAATTATTGATAAAATGTGTTTCATTATTCTATTTTTCAACATTTGGTGAGTGTTGTGATTTGCTTTGTAATTTGCAATGTATAAAAAACTATCCTGCATGCACCCCGAAGATGAAATTCAAGCAACAATAGCCCTTTCTCTCATTCCAGGAATTGGTGCAATTACTGCAAGAAAAATTTTAAATCAAACAGGTTCGGCAATTAAGTTTTTTTCAGAAATTAAAAAGCTAAAATTAACGGCTTCCCGTTTACAAGCATTGCGAAACGCTGATTTTAAATCCGTTTTTTTACGCGCAGAGAGAGAACTTCGATTTATTGAAAAGCAGGAAATAAATACTTATTTAATACATCAAAATAATTACCCTAAGCGTCTGAAATTGTGTGAAGACGCCCCTCCAATTCTTTATTCGAAAGGAAAAATGGACTTAGATGCGCCCAAAATAATAGCGGTTGTTGGAACGCGAAAAGCGACGGAATATGGTCTAAAATGTTGTGAAGATGTTTTGCAAGAGCTTGGAAAGAACGCGTGTACATTAATTAGTGGATTGGCTTATGGAATAGACACACACGCTCATAAAGAAGCGCAAAAACAAGGCATTCAAAACTTAGGTGTAGTGGCACACGGGTTAGATCGTGTTTATCCTCATTCCAACAAGGCGCTTGCAAAGAAAATGGAAGAGCACGGTGGTTTGATTTCCGATTTTATTTCAGAAACACCTCCAGATCGAGAAAACTTTCCCAAAAGAAATCGATTGGTTGCAGGACTTGCGGATGCTGTAATTGTTGTTGAAGCATCCCTTTCTGGAGGAGCATTAATAACAGCCGAAATTGCCAGCTCGTATAACAGAGATATTTTTGCTCTTCCAGGGTCTTGGGGAAGAGAGTTTTCGGTTGGGTGTAATAACTTAGTTAAAAAGAATAAAGCCGCGATATTGTCATCGGCGGCCGATTTATCTTGGTACCTCAACTGGGATAAACCCGAGAGCCCGAAAGTCATTCAAACGCAAATTCTATTTGACTTAAGTCCGAACGAGGAGATCCTTATTAATCTTATAAAAGGAAAAACGGACAGTCTAGATTCTCTTTCCATAGAAGCCGATTTACCAATAAGCAAAGCATCGGCTTTGTTGCTAAATCTAGAGTTCCGGGGGATAATTAAAACGCTACCAGGCAAACGTTATCAGATTCTGAATTAATCGAGAAATCGTTGTTTCCATTCGGGCTTCGGAATGGGACACGAGTCATATTTCCCAAACCATTTATACCGGTTACGAGCAACGAGACTGTATATTGGTTTTCTGATGAAATTTGGAATAACACGAAGCATTGCTAATAATTTCCAAATGCCTCCTATTAATTGAAGTGATTTCAAAGCGGCATCGCTTTCTGTATAAATCTTTCCATTGTGAATAAGAACAACGCCATCGGGTAATGGTCGAGAATGATCAACTTGCTCTAATAGCGATTCTGCAGAAGTGCTCTGCAAAGCTGCAAAATGCAAAACTGACCGATGGTCTATTCTCAGTAAAAAATGAATCGTTCTGTTGCACAAGCAACAAAGCCCATCATATAAAAGAACCGCTTGTTGCTGCTGCGCTTTCAACTGTTTTCTTGTTTCGCCAATAGCTCCTCCCATTTTACCATTTGTTCATCAAGTTCTTTTTTCAATTGCTCATACTTTTTCAAAACCATTGCTGATTCTTGCTGATTTGAATAAAGATCTGGGTCGGCCAACTTTTCTTCGGCGGATTTGATTTCAACTTCCAATTCGGAAACACGAACCTCACAATTCCGAAGTTGTGTTTGTAGTTGCTTTACCTCTTTTTCGCTTAATTGACTTGCCGGTTTTTTGTTTAATTGAACCTGCTTTATTTCTTGATTTTGTTCCGCTTTAATACGGCCAGCATCTTTTTTAACTTCCAGTTGACGTAAGCTTTCCAGTTTGCGGCTTTGAAGAAACTCAAAAATACCACCCGGAAATTCTCGAATACGGCCTTCGTTAAATTCGAATACCTTGTTACATAAACCATCTAGGAATTCGCGATCGTGGGATACCAAAATCATGGTTCCATTATATTGATTCAATGCTCCTTTTAAAATATCCTTAGAACGCATGTCCAAGTGATTGGTCGGCTCATCGAGAATCAACAAATTAACCGGCTCTAATAGAAGTCTTGCAAGTGCCAATCTTCCCTTCTCACCACCCGAAAGCACTTTCACTTTCTTTTCAACAGCGTCACCACTAAATAAGAAAGAACCCAAAATGCTTCGCAATTGCTGCGTTGAAATGTTGCGGGCAATGGCTTCTAGTGTTTCTAAAACCGTAGCATTCTGATCTAAAAGCTCCGCTTGGTTTTGAGCAAAATATCCGATTTTAACATTGTGCCCAATCTCCACTTTGCCTTCGTGCTCTAAATGACCTGTTATAATTTTCGAGAGCGTGGTTTTACCTTCACCATTTCGCCCGACAAACGCAATTTTCTCTCCCCGCTCAACTAAAAATCCGAGGTCTTTAAGTATTTGTTTTTCACCAAACGATTTCTTGATATGCTCTGCTTCTAAAACAACCTTGCCCGATCTGGGTGCATCTGGAAAACGAAAGTGGATTGCTGAATTATCCTCATCTTCCACCTCAATTCGCTCAACTTTATCTAATTGCTTAATGCGCGATTGAACCTGGACCGCCTTTGACGCTTTTGCCCGAAAACGATCGATGAACTTTTCGGTGTCCTCAATCATCTTTCGCTGATTCATATATGCCGCCTTCTGTTGGTCACGGCGCTCTTGTCTTAAAATGACATAGCGGGAATATGATGCTTTGTAATCTTCTATTTTACCTAAGGTGATTTCAATGGTTCTGGCAGTTACGGCATCTAAAAAAGCCCTATCGTGAGAAACCAAAACTACTGCACCTGGATAACTAGAAAGAAATTCCTCCAGCCACTGAATCGATTCAATATCGAGGTGATTGGTTGGCTCATCGAGTAAAACAGCATCAGGCATTTGAAGCAAAATTTTTGCTAGCTCAACACGCATTTTCCATCCTCCAGAAAATTCATCCATCGAACGCTGTAAATCCGACTGTTTGAATCCTAATCCCAAAAGAATTTTCTCTGTTTCTCCATCGATACTTCCACCTCCTAGTAAAGACAATCGCTGACCAGCATCATTTAACCGTTCTATTATTTGATGGTATTCGTCCGATTCATAATCTGTTCTTGTTTCGAGCTGGTGACTTAAGTCGTTTAATTCTTTTTCAAGCGACAACACTTCATCGAATGCTGTTCGAGCCTCTTCGAAAATAGTTTTGCCGGTTGCATGCTTCATTTCTTGGGGCAAATAACCAATGCGGTATCCCGATGGAATTGAAACCGTTCCCTTTGTGGGTTCTTGTTGTTTACTTATGATTTTAAGAAGTGTTGATTTTCCTGCTCCATTTTTCCCCGTCAAACCCACCTTATCGCGGGCCTGTATCATAAAAGAGATTTCTTCAAATAACGGATTTCCGTTAAATACGACTGATAAATTTCCAACTGTGATCATGCGGGCGCAAAGGTAGGTTTATCCTGACAGTGTTTAAGACAAACTATATAGCGGTCGCCGTTTTTATGTTTAATTTCGCGTTTTCATTTTCAATTATGAATCTTAAGACTTCGAAAGTATACTCTATTGTATCATGCTCTTGTCCAAGATGTCATGAAAGCAAAATGTTCGTTAATAATAACCCGTACAAATTCGAAAATTGGGACAAGATGCTACCCGATTGCCCAACTTGCGGTTTACACTTTGAACGAGAGCCTGGTTTTTTTCAAGGAGCTATGTATGTTAGCTATGGACTTGGCGTTACCTTGAGCTTCGGTGTTTTGTTTGTTGATTTGTTATTCGGGTTTGATCCAACCACTTTTTTTATAGCAAATACGTGTGCTTTAGTCTTTTTTGCTCCCATTTTATTCAGATGGTCACGTAGTTTGTATTTGAATATTTTTATCAAATACGATAAGTCGAAGTTGGGGAACTCCTGAGTATTAAATTTCAATATCGATAAATGTTAGAATGATTAGTATCTGCTCAAAACAAATAGTATTCAGGGAACTCTTTGTTTGTTGAAAACGTAACGGTAAGCTTATTTTCTTATATTCCTCCGCGCGTAGTACTTATATCCTCTGTTTTTCTGAGCGTCGTACTTGTTAATCTTATAAACAAATTGCGCAGTAATTCCCAATGAGAGTCTTCTATCAGGCGAAATACTTGTTGAAGAATACCCTGATTTTATTAATGAAGAAACACCATACAAGGCTCTAAAAGTTGTTGTTAGAGCAAAGTTTTCTGTGAAACTGTAATACAGACCGGCTCCTGCAACAATACCAAATGTAATTGGATTAAATGTGTGCGTATTCACAACTGGAATAATAGGTGATGTGTTTTTGTATTCTTCGAGAACCGCTTTTGCTTTGTTAAGAAAACTAATTTGAGGGCCCACTTCAAATGTTAAACCTTGATGGTGCGTTGGGCACATAGTAAATAGGAGAGGAATGTCGAAGTAAGATAATTTAATTCGATATCTATAAAATACATCTGGGTCGATGATTCCTTGACCAGGAAAAAATTTGTATGATTGGTCTACCTGACAAAAGTTTGTTTCCAACTTAATGCCGTAAACTTTTTTAGAATAATAACCGCCTTTGTCGAAATAGCGCGCTACAACCAATCCGGCACTTTTCCCTCCTGTAAAAATATATGTTGAATCTCCTCCATCATAGCGCATTGTATTTGATAGGAGCTGAGAAGCAAAATAAGAAACATTTCCCCCCAATTGATACATTTGGGCGCTCAAACACAAATTACCCAAAAGTAAAATCGAAATGAGATATGTTCTTATTGTTAACATGGTATTGCTAACTTAAGAAAAAAAATAATGGCTTTTATGCTGTTTTTCTCTGTTTGTAAGAAATTAGGAAATGTTTGTAAAAAAATATCCCCGTGTTTTTTTTAAAACACGGGGATATTTTTAAATCATAAATTGTTACATCATTCCGCCCATTCCGCCCATTCCAGGGTTCATTCCGCCTCCTCCTGAAGGAGACTCTTCTTTGATTTCGGACAATACACATTCAGTTGTCAAAAGCATTCCTGCAATGGAGGCTGCATTTTCGAGGGCAACACGTGTTACTTTCGTCGGGTCAATAACTCCAGCGGCAAAAAGATTCTCATATACATCTGTACGAGCATTAAATCCAAAATCGCCAGATCCTTCTTTTACTTTCTGAACTACGATTGAACCTTCGCCTCCCGCATTAGCAACAATCTGACGAAGCGGCTCTTCCAAAGCACGTTTTACAATGTTAAAACCAAATGTTTCGTCATCGTTAATTCCTTTAGCATTATTAAGCGATTCGATAGCTCTGATATAAGCAATTCCTCCACCGGGGACAACCCCTTCCTCAACAGCAGCGCGAGTAGCGTGAAGAGCATCGTCAACACGATCTTTTTTCTCTTTCATTTCAACTTCTGTTGCAGCACCTACATATAATACTGCGACACCACCAGCTAGTTTAGCCAAACGCTCTTGCAGTTTTTCGCGATCGTAATCGGATGTTGTATTTTCAATTTGTGCTTTAATCTGATTAACACGCGATACGATATCTTCTTTCGCACCTGCTCCATTTACAATGATTGTATTTTCCTTGTCGATGGTAATCTTTTCGGCACTTCCCAAATAAGTCAAATCAGCATTTTCTAATTTGTACCCGCGTTCTTCTGAAATTAATTGCCCTCCAGTTAAAATAGCAATATCTTCAAGCATGGCTTTACGACGATCGCCAAAACCAGGAGCTTTAACTGCAGCAATACGAAGAGATCCACGGATTTTATTTACAACCAATGTTGCAAGAGCTTCGCTGTCTACATCTTCAGCAATAATCAACAAAGGACGACCACTTTGAACGCTCTTCTCAAGAATTGGAAGAAGATCTTTCATTGTTGAAATTTTCTTGTCGTAAATCAATATGTATGGATTTTCAAGAACGGTTTGCATTTTCTCGGTATCCGTTACAAAATAAGGAGAAATGTATCCGCGATCGAATTGCATACCCTCTACAACTTCAACTGTTGTTTCGGTTCCTTTGGCCTCTTCAACTGTAATTACACCTTCTTTCTTTACTTTATCCATCGCCTGAGCGATTAATTTACCAATGGCGAAATCGTTATTTGCAGAAATCGTTGCTATCTGCTCGATTTTTTGATTGTCATCACCAACTGCTTTACTTTGAAGTTTCAGATTTTCAACAACAATAGCTACAGCTTTGTCTATTCCTCGTTTTAAATCCATTGGATTTGCTCCGGCAGCAACATGTTTTAAACCAGCAGTAATAATTGCTTGCGCCAAAACAGTTGCTGTAGTAGTTCCATCTCCTGCAACATCTGCAGTTTTTGAAGCCACTTCCTTTAGCATCTGAGCTCCCATATGTTCGATAGGGTTGCTTAATTCTATTTCTTTTGCAACTGAAACGCCGTCTTTGGTTATCGATGGCGCACCAAATTTCTTGTCAATAATAACATTACGACCCTTTGGCCCAAGTGTTACTTTTACTGCATTAGCTAATGCATCAACGCCCTTTTTTAATTGGTCGCGTGCTTCAATATTGAATGTGATGTCTTTTGCCATTTTTTTCAGTATTTACTATTTGAATTAAAGAATTGCGAAAATATCTGATTCGCGCATAATCAAGAGGTCTTTGCCACCAAAAGAAATTTCTGTTCCGGCATACTTGCCGTATAAAACCTCATCGCCCACTTTTACTGTCATTGGCTCGTCTTTCTTGCCATTGCCAACAGCTACAACGTGGCCTTTTTGTGGTTTTTCTTTTGCTGTATCTGGAATAATAATGCCTCCAACCGTTTTTTCTTCTGCCGGAGCGGCTTCAACAAGCACTCTGTCCTGTAAAGGACGAATAGAAATTTCAGACATAATAATTTTGCTTTTTATAGTTATGCTCACCGCTTAGCGAATGATATGCCATTGCGTTGAAATGACAAATTTGTCAGACTACACGCGTTATTACAAAAAAAAATGTCAGTCCGGTGACAGACTGACACATTAATAATGTATTGTGAAATTCGTTTAATTTCCCGGGGTCGGAACGGGAGTAACGGGAACAGTATTCGTGGGTGCGGGTGCAGGTGCAGGTTTTGCGGCAGGAGCAGTTTCTGTTGCAGACTCGGCTTTTTCCTGACTAACCGATTGCTGGAGCTTCTGCTCTCCTGGTTTATTCATAACTGTTGCAAATAGACAAAGCACAACAAGTGCAGCAACCAAAGCCCAAGTGGATTTTTCCAAAAAGTCGGTTGTCTTGCGGACGCCCATTACTTGATTACTAGATGCAAATGTGGAAGAAAGTCCACCGCCTTTAGAATTTTGAACTAGCACTACGAGAATCAAAAGAATTGATACAAGAATTATGAGTGCTGAAAGTATACCAATCATAGCAAATCAGGTTTTTCCAATTTTAGAATAAGGGCGGCAAAGTAAGTGTTTTTATCTGGATATAACAAACTTAATTTCCGAAAGATGTGTATTGCCTTTTCTATATTACCTTGATCGATGTATATTCTGGCCAATGTTTCCGATACAATCATGTCATTGTCCTCCACACTTTTTTTAGCCATTAGTATTGGAGAAAAGAATTCCGCTTTGCTTGGTTTACTTATTCTTGGGGCTGTTTGAATAAAGCGGTCAACTAAATTATCCACTTCCTCTTTTTCAATTTTAGTACTATTCAGGAGTTGGCGCGCGGGCGATTCGTTTTTCTCTGGGTTCTTGTTTAACTTATTGAGCCAACCCAGAAAACTGTCCTTTTCTTCCGAAAAATTGATCGCAAGCGGATTGGGATTTGATTGGCCTGAGACGGTTGGTTCAATTATCGGTTCGTCTTGGCTTACCTCGATAATTTCTTGGTGGTTTTCTATTTGAGCTATTGTTTCAATTCCAATAGATGCAATAGTTTCGACTTCCCTTATAAAATTAGGTTCGGTTTTCGTGTTTTGTTCAACGGTTTTCTCTTCAATAGGAGCCGCGATTGTTGATTTATCCTCATTATTAACCAGCTCAAAAAGCAATTTTCTGTTTCCAGAATAAAGTGCGGCATTCTTTAAAGCTTCTGAAAATAAAATATTGTTTGATTGATTTAATGACCGAGCAAATAAAATATGTGCGGCTTGAAAATAAGGGAAGCTCTTTATGATTTCTTTCAAATTACCATTCGTCTCCGGAAGAGTTGGTAATGACAAATTCACACATTTTAAAAACTCGGCCTTATTCATTACCAGTTAATTAATGCTTTATTAAAGATGTCTTGAATTAATTGCTGATTCACTTGACTTACAAGTTCTTGTTCAATGGAAGCAATATTTTGTGTGCTTGGGAAATCAACAAACCGAGAGAAACTTGTATCAAAGTCCTTTGTTGAATCTTTCGAATTTGTGAATTTAACATTGACTGAAATTGTCAATCTATTGGATGATGCGGCCTGATTACTAACTCCAACGGGACTAACTCTATAGTCGGTTAGTGCGCCTTCAATATGCAAATCTCCGCCTTTCGAGATAAGTGCAAGTGTACTTTGTGTTTGGAAAAAGTTTCGTAAATCTTCTGTAAACGACTGGCTTAATGTTGGCTGAACAAGGGCTGCATTGTTTGGAAAGAAGGCAATCGAAATACTTTTCGCTTCTCCATAATTACCTCCA
>CAXNNF010000013.1:0-10193 GCA_964203455.1 Bacteroidia bacterium | reverse complement strand
CTCATATCTGGATCCATCGTGAATTTGGTGCGATCCCAATCGCATGAAGCGCCCAATTTTTTTAGCTGATCTAGAATAATTCCGCCGTGCTTTTCTTTCCATTGCCAAGCATGATCGAGGAATTCTTCACGTGTTAGACTGCTTTTTTCGATGCCTTCCGAACGCAGTTTACTCACCACTTTGGCTTCGGTTGCAATGGATGCATGATCGGTTCCAGGAACCCAACAGGCATTTTTTCCTTGCATGCGCGCACGACGAATAAGAACATCCTGAATGGTATTATTCAGCATGTGGCCCATGTGTAAAACGCCCGTTACATTGGGCGGAGGAATCACTATGGTGAATGGTTCACGGTTATCAGGTTGCGATTTAAAACATCCGCTATCCATCCAGCGTTTGTACCATTTATCTTCTGTACCAAGGGGCGTGTATTGCTTCGGAATTTCCATTGTGCATTTTAAGGTTGGCAAAAATAGTCGAAAATGCCACAGCGAGAAATTGAATTATTGTCCTTGATGGGAATTCGAGGATTTTTCTTCCGGAAATTGATTGTTTCGGCATGTTGAGGACATCGAAAAGGAACCTCAAACCAATAACCTAGTGCAATAAAAAAATTAGTTGACCCTTTGCAGGGGGACTTTTTGATGATTCTGTTTACCTTCCATCGTACCTGAAATTTCGGCCAATAGCGTGTTTTGGCTTAATTGTGTGTACATAATTTTCTGAGGAAAATCGTGCTTAGGATTTTCAAAAATCATTTGTTTGGTAGATGATGAAGTTTGAACAAAGCTTATTGGCTGTTCATTATTTTGATCATTAACCGTTGGAATATATAACAATGTTTTACCGTGTTGTTCTAAGCGAATTGTTTCTGAAGAAACCGTGTCTTTCCCAATGACAAAGAAACTTTTCCCTGCATACGTTGAATCGTTTAGCTTCTCCCAAGTTTCAGTTAAAATACCTTCCGATGATATATGTTTCCATTCACCGATCAACCAATTCGCATTTTCGATCAAATGAAACTGGTTTGAATTATTCGATGTATTGCATGTTATACATGAAAACGAGATGGCTAAAACTATGCAGCAAAAGAGAAATATTTTCATGACTAATTTATTGATTCCTGCATTTACTCTGATTTCCTTTTTTTACGAAAGAACTCGCTTAATAAACCTGAGCATTCATTTTCTAAAATACCCGATGTAACTTGAGTTGATGGATGGAGAATTTGTCCGGAGATTGCGGAAACACCACGTTTTATATCCGAGGCTCCAAAGACAATTCTTCCCAACTGCGTCCAGAATGCAGCGCCCGAACACATGGCGCAAGGCTCTAGTGTTACATATATGATACATTCGTTTAGGTATTTATTATTGAGATAATCGGAAGCACTTGTAAACGCTTGCATTTCGGCATGAGCGGTAAAATCCTTGAGTTGTTCGGTACGATTAAATGCCCGAGCTATGATGCGATCGTTCCAAACGATGACACAGCCAATGGGAACTTCATCTGCATCGAAGGCTTTTTTGGCTTCGCGAATGGCTTCGCGCATGTAAAATTCATCAGTCATAATTCAATTTTGAAATCTTAGGTGAGCATGAAAACAAAAAAGGCCCATCGAATAAAGATGAGCCTTTTGAATGAATGAAAATAATTTATTCTGCAAGCACAATTACTTTGTTGTTATGCACTTCAACTACTCCACCGTTAATATCGAAGGAATGTTTTGCAGAAGATTTATCTGTCACTTTAATCGTCCCTTTTTTCAAAGCAGATATGAGGGACGCGTGTTTATCGAGTACACCGAAAGAACCATCAATGCCTGGTAAAGTCATACTTACAACCTCGGCTTCAAACAATTTCTTATCGGGTGATATAATCTCCAAGTGCATAGTCAGAATTCTTAGTTAGCTTCAGCCAATAATTTTTTACCTTTTTCAATTGCTTCTTCAATGGTACCAACCAAGTTGAATGCCGCTTCTGGATATTGATCCACTTCGCCATCCATAATCATGTTGAATCCTTTGATTGTGTCTTCGATTTGAACGAAACGACCTTCCAATCCAGTGAACTGCGTTGCTACGAAGAATGGTTGAGAAAGGAAACGTTGCACACGACGCGCACGGCTTACAGTCAATTTATCCTCTTCAGAAAGCTCGTCCATGCCAAGGATGGCGATGATATCCTGAAGTTCTTTGTAACGTTGAAGCGTTTCTTTTACACGCTGAGCTGTATCATAATGTGCATCACCAACAACGTCACGAGAAAGAATACGCGAAGTTGAATCGAGTGGATCCACCGCTGGATAAATACCTAGCTCGGAGATTTTACGATTCAATACAGTTGTAGCATCCAAGTGGGCAAATGTTGTTGCAGGTGCCGGATCCGTTAAGTCATCCGCAGGAACGTAAACCGCCTGAACGGAAGTAATGGAACCGCGTTTTGTTGATGTGATACGCTCTTG
The DNA here is from genome assembly GCA_964203455.1 of Bacteroidia bacterium. Taxonomy (GTDB): domain Bacteria; phylum Bacteroidota; class Bacteroidia; order M30B66; family M30B66; genus CALQRR01. The sequence continues at coordinate 7,729 of CAXNNF010000013.1, read as the reverse complement.
CATCTGACCCATCTCCGTTGCCAAAGTTGGTTGGTAACCTACTGCTGATGGCATACGACCCAAAAGTGCCGATACCTCAGAACCCGCTTGCGTGAAACGGAAGATGTTATCGATGAAGAAAAGGATATCACGACCACCTGATTGCTCATCACCATCACGGAAATATTCCGCCATCGTAAGTCCAGAAAGTGCCACACGAGCACGTGCTCCAGGAGGCTCATTCATTTGACCGAACACCAAGGTAGCTTTCGATTCTTCCAAAGCTTTCATATCTACCTTAGAAAGATCCCAACCGCCTTCTTCCATCGAATGCTTGAACTCTTTTCCGTAGTTGATTACGTCTGATTCAATGAACTCGCGCAAAAGGTCATTCCCTTCACGTGTACGCTCACCAACACCAGCAAACACAGATAAACCTCCGTAGTTTTTAGCGATATTGTTAATCAATTCTTGAATCAATACCGTTTTCCCTACACCAGCACCACCGAAGAGACCAATTTTACCTCCTTTTGAATAAGGCTCAATCAAATCGATTACTTTGATACCTGTGAAAAGGATTTCTTTTGAAGTAGAAAGGTCTTCGAAACGTGGTGGTTCACGGTGGATTGAATAACCACCAGTACGATCTGTATCTCCAATTCCATCAATTGCATCACCTACAACATTGAAAAGGCGTCCTTTCACTTGATCACCAATGGGCATTGTAATTGGCTGACCTGTAGTCGTTACCACCATTCCGCGGCTCAAGCCATCAGTTGCGTCCATAGAAATCGCGCGAATGGTATCTTCACCAACGTGCTGTTGACATTCCATGATTAATTTCTGTCCATCTGCGCGGATTACCTCAAGTGCATCGAGGATATTAGGCAGTTTGTTGCTTTCTGTATCAAAGCTAACATCGATCACTGGACCGATTACCTGTACAATTTTACCAGTACTTAGAGCCATAAAAATATTTTTATTTGAATCAGAGTTCTCTGAAATCCGCCGCGAAATTAATCGAAATTTCTTTAGAGAAAATGTTCTTTTAAAAAAAGCGCAAGTAAATTTTATATTTTTATAAACAACCTTCTATTCTATTGGGTTTTCAATGCTTTGACTCTTGTGATTTTAACATAGGAACTTAAATTTGTAATTAAGCAATTTTGAATTAGGTTTGCCACATCCACATTATACTTAAGTGCAGGTATATTACAATCTTTCCGATTTCCCAAATTTGTCGTTTCCGGTTGTAACTTCAGGAACATTCGATGGTGTTCATTTGGGACATCAAACCATCATTGCGCGTTTAAAAGAATTATCCTTGAAATTTGCAGGGCAGTCGGTAGTCATTACCTATCATCCTCATCCTCGATTGGTTTTGCAGCCGAATAATACGGAACTTGAATTTTTAAATACACTGCCCGAAAAGATTGCACGTCTCGAACAATTAGGTGTTGATCATCTACTTATCATTACATTCGATAGCACTTTTGCCTCATTGACATCTGAAGAATTTATCCGAAAAATTTTAGTCGACGTTGTTCATACACGTAAACTAGTTATTGGATATGATCATCATTTCGGAAAAAATAGGGAAGGTTGTTTTGATCATTTGTTAAACTATGGACCTAAATATGGTTTTAAAGTTGAGGAAATTCCGGCACAAGACATCGATCAGGTGGCTGTGAGTTCTACTAAAATTAGGGCAGCACTTAGAAATGGGGATATACAAACCGCTAATCGGTATTTGGGTTATGCCTATCCATTCAATGGAAAAGTAATTAAAGGAAGGCAATTGGGCAGAAAGATTGAATTTCCAACTGCCAATCTGGAAATAGTACCCGATAGAAAACTAATTCCTGCAAATGGAGTATACGCAGTTCATGTTATTGTTGAAAATGCCATTTTCAATGGAATGATGAATATTGGATTTAGGCCTACGGTCACTGATGAGAAGGTTCGAACTATTGAAGTTCACATATTCGATTTTGATAACGATCTTTACGGTAAAGAAATAAAAGTGAGAATGATTACACGAATTCGAGATGAGATTCGTTTTAACGGAATTGACGAACTTCGTGATCAACTCAAAAAAGACAAGTTAGAAGCACTTAAAAATCTATCTGTATGACAATGTATTTGTTTCGGTTTTCGCTTCTAGCTATCTTCATCGTACTAGCAAATAGCGTTTATTCTCAACCCGATTACACAACGCAAGGAAAGGTTTTCACAAGCTTGTCGCAAGCTTTGATGCAGCCCGACTCTGTATTTCGTTTGAAGCTACGGAGAAAAGGATATAAGGAAATTCCCGCAGAGGTTTTCAATTTTAAAAATTTACGCGAACTGGATTTAATTGGCAATAAAATCGAACGAATTCCCAATGAAATTAGCAGTTTGCCCCAATTGGAAATTCTTCGATTAGGGAATAATAAAATGGAAGTTGTTGGGAAAGAGATTGGTATTTTAATTAATTTAAAGTATCTGGACTTAGGTAAAAATGAAATTCAGGCGCTGCCATTCGAGATTGGAGAATTAAGCAACTTGGAGTTTTTACAGATTTGGGGTAATGATATTACCTTACTTCCAGAGAGTATCCAAAACCTGGATAAATTGAAATACCTTGATATGCGAGCTATTTTACTGACCGATTCGGAACGCGAGGATGTATTGGAACAATTACCGCAAACCGAAATATTTATTTCTCCGGGTTGCAATTGCGGAAAGTAAATTTAAGCTGCTTTTAAATGGCTTATTTTCAGTTTTTCGAAACGGGCTTTCGCATATTCTGCCGTAACAGTATACTTTTTAATATTGGGTTTTGAGGGTAATTCAAACATTAAATCAGTCATTATCCCTTCGCAAATTGAACGAAGTCCACGAGCTCCCAATTTAAATTCGTGTGCTTTCTCCACAATAAAATCGAGCACATCGTCGTCAAAATTAATATCCACATTATCAATGCTAAACAGTTTTTTATACTGTTTGATGAGTGCATTTTTGGGTTCCGTTAAAATCCGTTTTAAAGCATCTGCATCCAATGGATCGAGGTGACTTAGAACTGGAAGCCGACCGATTAGCTCTGGAATAAGTCCGAAACTTTTTAAATCTTGAGGATTGATGTATTGAAGCAAATTCTCTTTATCGATAGCTTCAGCTTCTTGATTATTAGCATAACCGATAGTTTGACTATGGATACGACGTGCAATTTTTTTATCAATTCCGTCGAATGCACCTCCACAAATAAATAGAATATTTCGGGTATCGATTGCGACCATTTTTTGCTCTGGATGTTTACGACCACCTTGAGGCGGAACATTCACAACAGAACCCTCCAACAATTTCAACAATCCTTGCTGAACACCTTCACCAGACACATCACGTGTTATGGAAGGATTATCACTTTTTCGTGCAATTTTATCAACTTCATCGATGAATACGATGCCACGCTGGGCTGCTTCAACATTGTAATCGGCTGCTTGAAGCAAACGTGCAAGAATACTTTCTACATCTTCACCCACATAACCTGCTTCCGTTAGAACTGTAGCATCAGCAATGCAGAAAGGAACGTTTAAGATTCTAGAAATAGTTCGTGCGAGTAGCGTTTTCCCTGTTCCCGTTTCCCCAACTAAAATGATGTTGGATTTTTCAATTTCGGTGTCTTCATCTTTCTTAAAATTCTTCTGAGAAAGACGTTTGTAATGATTGTAAACTGCAACAGAAAGAACCTTTTTGGCTTCATCCTGCCCAATTACATATTCATCCAAATGCAATTTTATTTCGGAAGGTTTTAAAAGCGTGAGTTCCTGTTTAACTGAACCATCTTTACGTTCGTTAATTTCTTCTGAAACGATTTGGAAGGCCTGTGTAACGCAAGCATCACATATAAAAGCATCCAAACCGGCTATCAGAATGGCTGTTTCTTTCTTGCTTCTACCACAAAATGAGCACTTCTCTTTAATCCGTTCCATTAAAAATTATTTCTTGCGTGTCAGAATCTCATCAATCATTCCATATGCTTTGGCTTCTTCTGAAGTCATCCAATAATCGCGGTCGCTGTCTTTCTCCACTTTATCGTATTCTTGACCTGAATGTCCGGCAATAATGTCGTACAATTCTTTCTTTAATTTTTGAATTTCGCGAGCAGTAATTTCGATGTCCGAAGCTTGTCCTTGAGCTCCGCCCATTGGTTGATGAATCATGACACGCGCATGTTTTAAAGCAGTACGCTTTCCTTTTTCACCAGCACATAATAGAACAGCACCCATGGAAGCGGCCATACCGGTACAAATTGTTGCCACATCGGGAGCTATGATTTGCATGGTATCATAAATACCTAAACCTGCATAAACAGATCCGCCAGGGGTATTCATATATATTTGTATATCTTTTTTTGCATCAACACTTTCTAGGAAAAGCAACTGCGCTTGTACAATATTGGCCACATAATCGTTGATACCTACTCCTAAGAAAATAATGCGATCCATCATCAATCGAGAGAACACATCCATTTGAGCAACATTTAATTGACGCTCTTCAATAATGGTGGGTGAAATGTAATCTGAAGTGATAGATGTATAGCTATCTAATGAACTTGAGCTTATTCCGCGATGCTTAACCGCGTATTTTCTGAATTCGTCGTTATTGAACATTTTCCAAATATTTAAGGTTGTAAAGAAACAAAATTATATGCAGGAATTTCAGCTATTATGCCAACAGAAATAGAACTGACAATCTGTCGAACGAAATGAACATCCATTCAGCATGTAAAAATCGCAATAATGACAATTTATTTGAAATGAACACGAGAAAGATTTCAACATTATAATTCTGTATTTGGTTGAACTTGCTTTATATTTGCGCCCGAAAATAACATTCACATGGAAAACAACGTAGCAGTGGAAAACTACATCCCTTTTAAAGTAAAAGACATCTCACTAGCTGAGTGGGGTCGCAAAGAAATTCGTCTAGCAGAAGCCGAAATGCCAGGTTTAATGGCACTTCGTGAAGAATTTGGCGCAAGTAAACCATTACAAGGTGCACGCGTGGCAGGTTGTCTTCACATGACAATTCAAACTGCAGTTCTTATTGAAACACTTGTTGTTTTGGGTGCTGAAGTTACTTGGTCATCATGCAACATTTTCAGTACGCAAGATCATGCTGCTGCGGCAATTGCTGCTGCTGGTATTCCTGTTTATGCTTGGAAAGGCATGACTGCTGAAGAATTTGACTGGTGTATTGAACAAACACTTCATTTTGGTCCAGAACGCAAGCCTTTGAATATGATTTTAGATGATGGCGGCGATTTAACCAATATGGTTTTTGATAGCTATCCTGAACTTGCAACAGGTATTCGTGGACTTTCTGAAGAAACTACAACAGGAGTTCACCGTTTGTATGAGCGCATGAAAAAAGGAACATTATTAATTCCTGCAATCAATATCAACGATTCAGTTACAAAATCTAAATTCGATAACAAATACGGATGTCGTGAGTCATTGGTAGATGCTATTCGTCGCGCAACTGATGTAATGATGGCTGGTAAAGTTGCTGTTGTTGCTGGTTATGGTGATGTTGGAAAAGGTTCTGCCGATTCATTGAAAAACTCTGGTGTTCGTGTTATTGTTACTGAAATCGATCCAATTTGTGCCCTACAAGCTGCAATGGAAGGATTTGAAGTAAAGAAAATGGAAACCGCTATTCAAGAAGCCGATATCGTTGTTACCGCAACAGGTAACATGAACATTGTTTCTGAACGTCATTTCCGTGCATTGAAAGACAAAGCAATTGTTTGCAACATTGGTCACTTTGATACTGAAATTGATATGGCTTGGTTAAATGGCGCTTATGGTCATACTAAAGATACAATCAAGCCTCAAGTTGATTTGTACAACATCGACGGAAAAGAAATTATCGTTTTGGCTGAAGGCCGTCTGGTAAATCTTGGATGTGCTACTGGCCATCCGTCATTTGTAATGTCAGCATCATTTACAAATCAAGTACTTGCTCAATTGGAGTTGTGGATGAATACATCTAACTATGAGAGAAAAGTATACGTTCTTCCTAAATATCTGGATGAGAAGGTAGCTCGTTTACACCTTGCTAAAATTGGTGTTGAATTGGATGTACTTTCATCAGATCAAGCTGAATATATTGGTGTAGAACCGAAAGGGCCATTCAAACCTGAGTACTACCGCTATTAATTAGATTCTTGTTAAACATATCGAGTCCCTGTTGCTTAATTGCAGCAGGGATTTTTAATTATATATATGTAGTGTTCCTGGGCCGCTTATTTGAGCTTGATATTGAAGCAATGGATTAATAGCTGGTCCATTTAAAACACTGCCATCAATTATGGAGAATTTTGATGCACAACACGCACAATTTAAAATAACATTCGATGAACTATCCAACGTAACTTTGCCGCATGCGTCAGATGTGTTATAGGTACAATGCCGATCGAATGCAACATATTCCTCATAAGCACGGTGATAAACAAGAATGCCTCTTGATCCTGCGTTTACGTACAAAAAACCACCTACCGCATTTAATGAAAGACTGTTGGGGTCATTAAGTAGAATGTACCTATCAACATTTACATAAGGAATACCCAGCTGTTGATTAATATCATCTTTTTTACAGGCAACTAACATGAACATGAAACAAAGTAGTATGATCCCGTTTTTTTTCATCGATACAATCATCTAAAAATTTATTTACAAAGATATCCGTATATTTTTGTATTAAAATATTCTCTAGCAATGCATAAATCAGCATCTAAATTTCATAGATACTTTTTTCTTTTTTTCTTAGTATTTATTCTTGCAGGAACATTGGATTCAGCTCAAGAGAAACCCAAGAGCAGCAAACAACAGAAAAAAGAACTTCAAAAGAAAAAAGAAAAGCAAATTAACGAAAAACGTGACTTAGAGAAGAAGCTTCATAAGAAGCATTTCGACATTCAAGACAAGGCAACTAGAAAGCGCATGAAAAAAACGAAAAAACAAAGCGATCGTTTAAACAGAAGCAAGCGTAGATAAAAAAACGGATGAAGAAATTTCAATGTATAATTGAATCTATAAGAATCAAAAGAAACAGTGCGACAAATTCCAATTATTGTATTCAATTGTTTTTCAAATATTGTTGAAGTTTGTCTTATGAATTTTTTAAGGCAACATTATCAAATGTTCAATAGAAGATTATTGACCTGTTCTTATTAAATTCTGCTTAATTTTGATTTTTTATGCCATTTTTCTGAATATCAGCATCTTGCAAATTATTTTTATCATATACTATTAATTTTCAGCAAGATAAGATCATTGATAAATTGAAATTTGGGTTGACATTAACCCAATGACTAAGCACAGAAATGAATTTATATAATTGATTTTCAATGTAATGAATTTTTTTTAACAAATATTACCTAAGTACAAATCAATTTCTATCTTAGCAACCTTGAAAAAAAACGTGGATTTTAAACACATATTAGTATGGTAAGAAAGCTTTACCTAACAATTATCACAGTATTTTCCTTCTCAGCAGCTGTCTTTGCACAAGCTGGAGCAGGTACATTGAAAGGGATAATTAAGGACGCCAAAACAGGAACACCCATTCCATTTGCCAACGTGGTGGTGGAAGTTGGAGGAATTCAATTAGGAACTGGTCAATCGAATTTCGATGGTGAGTACCAAATTAAGCCTTTGGACCCGGGTTCTTATGAAGTAAAAACAAGTTATGTTGGTTACAAACC